>NZ_JBSFUB010000167.1:0-9364 GCF_053591575.1 Streptomyces altiplanensis
CGACGGAGAGCGTCCCGGGCACGCTGACCCGCCCGATGTCGTTGCCGGCGCCGCGGGACCTGCCCGTTTCCCCGGTGCGGTCCTCCAGCCCGTCGCGCAGGGCTCCGGCGAGCAGGACGAGCGCGCCGTTGGTCAGCCCGAGGGCCAGGCCCGGCCACAGCATCAGCAGCGGCGCCCGCTGGATGTTCTGGAACGCCTCGTTGAGCATCGCGCCCCAGGTCGGGGCCGACCCGCTGCCGACTCCGAGGAACTCCAGACCGGCCTGGAGCCCGATGGCGACGCCGGCCACGAGGGCCACCTGGATGATGACGGGACCGCGCACCACGATCAGGATGTGGCGGGCCACGATGCGGGTGTCGGAGAGCCCCGACACCTTCGCGGCGTCGACGTACAGCTCTCCGCGGACGCCTGCGACGATGCCGCGCACGAGGCGGAAGAAGCTCGGCGCCGCCAGCACACCGAGCACCGTCATGAGGGCCCATACGTGGGGGCCGAGGATGGCGCGCGAGGCCAGGAGTACGACCATGGCCGGCAGGGCCATGACGAGATTGACGATCCAGTTGGCGACGGAGTCGAACCGGCCGCCGTAGTAGCCCGCGTACAGGCCGGAGGGCACACCGAGGGCGAGAGCGAGCCCGAGGGCGATCAGCGCTCCGCCGAGGGTGTTGCGGCCGCCGTGGAGGATGCGGGAGAGGATGTCCCGGCCCGCGGAGTCCATTCCCATCGGGTGCGCGCCGCTGGGCGGGGCGAAGGCGCTGCCGAGCGAGGAGACCCCGGGATCCTGGGGTGCGAGCAGGGGCGCCAGGACGACGGCGGTGACAAGGAGCAGCAGTACGGCGGCGGACAGCGCGCCGAGGGGGTTGCGCAGGAGCCGTCGGGTGACGGCGCCGCGGCGGGTGGCCGGCGTCGTGCCGCCGGCCCCGCGGGGCGACGCGCCGGAGGGTTCCGGGCGTCCCGCCGCGTACGCGTCGGCCGGGAGGTTCCCGCTCATGCGACCCTCGCCTTCGGGTTGAGCCAGCCGATCAGGATGTCGACCAGGAGGTTGATCAGTACGACGCCGATCACGGTGATCATGACGAGCGTCATGATCACGGGGATGTCGCCGCGGGCGGTGTAGGTGACGGTCATGCTTCCGATGCCGGGGAGGCCGAAGATCTGCTCCACGATCACGGCACCGCCGAGCAGACCGACGAACTGCATGCCGAGGACCGAGAGCGCGGGTGCCGACGCGTTGCGCAGGACGTGCCGGAACACGATCCGGGAGGCGGGCAGGCCGCGGGCGCGCAGGGTGCGGATGTAGTCCTGGCGCAGCACGTCGATCACCGCGCCGCGCACCTGCTGGGAGACACCGGCCACGGATGCCACCGACAGGGACAGGACCGGCAGTGCGACGGTGGACAGCCAGCCGCCGGGCGACTCGGTGAACGCCGTGTAGCCGATGGCCGGGAACCAGTTCAGCTCGACCGCGAAGACCAGAACGATGACCAGGGTCGTGAGGAAGCCGGGGAGCGCGTAACCCACGACGCCCAGGATCTGTACGAAGCGGTCGACGGCGCCACGCCGGACCCCCGCCCAGACGCCGAGCAGGAACGAGACGACGGTGGTGACGAGCGTGACACCCAGCATCAGGCTCGCGGTGACCGGCAGCCGGCCCGCGACGGCCACGCCGACGTCCTCGCTGGTGAACCAGGAGGTGCCGAGGTCACCGCGGACGGCGTGGGCCAGCCAGTCGGCGTACTGCTCCAGGACCGGCCGGTCCAGGCCGAGGGAGGCGTTCTTGGCGTCGACGGCCGCCTGGTCGGCGCCCTGGCCGAGGAGTTGCCGGCCGACGTCCGCGTCGGGGATCGACAGGAGCAGGTAGGAGAGGAACGAGATGACGACCAGGAGCAGGGCTCCCGCCGCGATCCTGCGGGCGATGAAGTTCAGCATGGCACTCGGTATCCGTGACCGGCGGCCGGGGGCGGGCCGCGGGTTTCCACGCGGCCCGCCCCCGGCGTGGCCTCACTTGGCGGGGGCGTAGTTGTAGACCGACGGGACGGCCATGCCGGACTGCGGGGTGATCTTCACCGTGCCGTCCGAGACGTGCAGGTAGGTCATCCGGTAGAAGGGCACGAACCAGCCCTCCTTCACGAGGTGCGTGTTGAGTTCGCGCGCGGCCTGCTTCGCCTGTTCACCGGTGCCGGTCTGGATCAGGGGGACCAGCTTCTGCACGGTGGGGTCCGTGGTGCCGAACATGTTGAAGGAGCCGGGCGTGACCAGCTCGTCGGTGACCACCCAGTCGGACGCGGACTGGCCCATGTTCATGACCATGCCGGAGTAGGCGCGGTCGGCGAACACCTTCCGGATCGCCGAGTTCCCGTCGAGCTCGTCCCAGACCAGCGTGACACCGACGGCCTTGAGGTCGGTGGCGAGCGACGAGGCGAGGGCGTCGTTGACGATCGCGGAGACGCGGGGGAGCTTCAGCGTGAAGCCCTTGGCGTAACCCGCCTCCTCGAGCAGGGATTTCGCCTTGGCCGGGTCGTGGGAGTAGTACGTGTCCAGCTTCTTGTCATACCCCTGGGTGCCGGGACCGAAGACCTGGCCGGTGGCCCGGCCGCGGTTCTGGCGGATGGTGCCGAGCATGGTCTCGCGGTCGATCGCGTGGTTGAGCGCCCGGCGGACGCGGGGGTCCTTCAGCGCCGGTGTCAGCTTCCCGCCGCGGTCGAAGAGCAGCAGTCCCTGGAAGTCGAACTCCTGCTTCACCGTCTTCATCCCGGGGTCGGACTCGATGCTGACCTGCTGGTCGGCGGTCTGCAGGAGGGCCGCGTTCACCTGCCCGGTCTTGAGGCCGTTGACGATCGCAGTCTCGTTGTCGAAGAAGCTGATCGTGAGGCCCTCGTACGGAAGCCGCTCGCCCCAGTAGCCGGTGTTGCGCTCGTAGACCCACTTGGTGCCGATCGTCGTCTTTCCCTTGACGAGGCGGTAGGGGCCGGTGCCGTCGGGGGTCGTCTTGAGGGCGTCGGCCTTCGCGAACTTCGCCGGGTTCGCCATCAGGCCGGCCGCGTCGCTCAGGTAGAACAGCATCGCGGGGTTGGCCTGCTTGAGCTTCAGCGTCACATGGGAGGGATCGGCGACCTCGACCGCGTCGAGGTCCTTCAGCCACTTCGCGTTGGCGCCGCCGCCCTTCTTGAAGCGTTCCATGTTCGCCTTGACCGCGGTCGCGTCGAAGGCGGTGCCGTCGGCGAACTTCACGTCCTTGCGCAGGGTGAGGGCGAGTTCGGTGCGGTCGCCGTTGTACTTCCACTCGGTGGCGAGCATCGGACTGAAACTGCCGTCCGGATCACGCTTGACGAGGGTGTCGTACGTGGCCTGGAAGAACGGCAGGGCGCTGCCGACGGCGACGGCCGGATCGAGGCTCTGGGGGAAGGTCAGGGTCGCGACGTTCAGGGTCGACGAGCCGGCGTTCCCGGCGCCCGGGCCGGCGCATCCCGCGAGGGTGAGAGCCGCCGCCACGCAGGCGGCGAGGACCCCGGTTCGGGTGGTTCTGCTCATGAGGTTCACTCCGTCTGGAGGGCCGGGGAGGGACGTCCCGGGCGAGATTGGCGGTGAGCTTACATTCGGAATTAACCACTTGGTAGGTTTTTTCGGCGGCGAAATTACCGGCTGGTAAGTTCTGGTGGGCGCCGCCCGGACGCGTCGGCCGGGCCGTCGACTCCGGGTGGCGCGCACCGGCCCGACGACGGCAGGAGGCCGCCGAATTGAGCGAAGAACCCGAGAACGCCCCGCGCCGCCCGTCGAAGGGCGAGCGCACACGGGCCCGCATTCTCGACTCCGCGACCGAGCTGTTCTCCCGGTCGGGCTTCAACGCCGTGTCGCTGCGCGACATCGCCGCGCATGCGGGGCTGACCCATGCCGGGCTGCTGCACCACTTCCCGGGCAAGGAAGCCCTGCTCACCGAGGTACTGGGCCGCCGCGACAGGACCGACGCCCAGTCGGTCTTTCCCGGCATCGTGCACCCGGGCACCCCCGAGCCCGGACCGGGCGAACGGCTGCGCCGGCTCGTCGGCCTGGTGGCGCGCAACGCCGGGACCCCGGGCATCGTCGCGCTCTACGCGAAACTGTCCGCCGAGGCCACCGACCCCGGGCATCCCGCACACCACTACTTCAAGGAGCGCTACCGCGTCCTCCGGGAGGAGATGACCGTACTGGTCGAAGCTCTGCAGGCCGAGGCCGGCCCCGCTGCCGTGCGCAGCGATCCGGCGACCGTGGCCCGGCAGCTGCTGGCGTTGATGGACGGCCTCCAGACGCAGTGGCTGCTGGAGCCGGAAGCCGTGGTGATGGAGGAGCTGGTGCGCGACTTCCTGCGCCGGCTCGGCCTCGATCCCGAAGGCGGCGCGGGCGGGGCCGGTGTCAGCGCGTGAGGGACGCGAGTACCGCATCGGCCGTACTCCGGTGCCCGGCCGCGTTGGGGTGGAACCCGGCCGCTTCCGCGGTCTCCTCGGGCTCGATCCAGCGCACGCCCGCGGGCTTGCACACGTCGTGCCCGACGGACGGCCGGTAGGCGTCGACATAGGTGGCGTCGTGGACGGCGGCCTGCTGCGCGAGCATCGTGTTGAGGTGCTTCTCCTTGTCCCGGATCCAGGGGAAGTCGCCTGCGGCGAGCGCGACGGTCTCCCGGCACGCCGTGCCGTCGTCGGGGAAGAGCGCCGGGTATCCCACCAGGAGCACCTTCGCCCGCGGGGACCGGACGTGGATCTCCTCGAGGACCGCTTCGATCTTCGGCGCCGTGGCGTTGATGCGGGCGCCGATCTCGTCGGTGCCGAGCAGGGTGTAGCTCTGCTTGCAGGGCGAGCCGTACGGCGCCAGGTGACCCAGGATCACGCAGCGCGTGATGACACCGACCAGGTCGAGGTCGTTGCCGCCCACGCCCAGGGTGACCAGGGTCGTGTCGGGGCGCAGCGCGTCGAGCTGGGGCGGGGCCGGCTCCTGCCGGTTCGTCATGTGGCTGGTGTCGGCCCCCGCGCAGGTCACGTCGGTGAACGACGTGGCGCCGACCGTACGGGCCACCAGGGCCGGGTAGTTGTTCGACGAGCGCCCGCAGACCGGGTCGGTCTGCTCGGGGATGCCAGGGCCGGAGCTGAAGGAGTCGCCGAGCGCGACGTAGCGCACCTCTTCGGCGGCGCGCCCGGTGGCGGGCTTGGCGGGGCGCTTCGCCGCGGGGTCCGCGGAGGCGGCCGCGGCCGTGCCGGCCAGTACGGCGAAGGCCGCCGCGGTCGCGACCCCGGTACGTACCGCCCGGCGGGAGGTGCTGGAGCGGCCCGGGAGCGGGGCGGACGGCTGAGCGGACGGCTGGCGGGACGGGGGCATGACCGTTCCTCGTTTCGTCGGTGAGCGGAAAGGAGGCGCGGCCGCAGGACGTGGGGCACTGTCCCGGAGCGGCGCGGACCGAGCGCGAAAACCGTAAGTTGATCGGTTTCTACCCGTCAAGAGATCGCGCGGAGGTAAATCGGCCGATGCCGTCTCGTGACTACCGGCGGGTAAGTGCCCTTGACAGTGAAAACCGATCACCTTACGGTTTTGGATTCCCGGCCGTCGGCGCGGCCTGCCCGCACCGGCCCGGACACCCTTCACACACCGTCAGGAAACGGCCCTCCGTACAGGGTTGCGAGCCCCTGGGCCCCGGGCCGGCCCCACCCGCCACACGAGACCTCGACAGGTGCGCCGTATGACTCAGCAGATTCCACCGCCCCCGGCCGCGGACCCGGCACCGCCCCGGCTCTCCCTCGCCGAGAAGGCGTCGCTGACCAGTGGCGCCGGAGACTTCGTCACCACGGCCGTCGTCTCCGCCGGCATCCCCGCGGTCACCATGTCCGACGGGCCGCACGGCCTGCGGCTGCCGAAGGAGAGTGGCGACGGGGGCCAGGTCGACCTGCACAGCGCCGCCCCCGCCACCTGCTTCCCGCCCGCAGTGGCGCTCGGCAGCAGCTGGGACCCGGAACTCGCCCGCCGTGTCGCGGGTGCGATCGCCGCGGAGGCGGCCGCCCACGGCGTACGCGTCGTGCTCGGGCCCGGCATCAACATCAAGCGGTCACCGCTGTGCGGGCGCAACTTCGAGTACTTCTCGGAAGACCCGCTCCTGACGGCCGAGCTGGGCGGGGCCATGGTCCGCGGGTTGCAGGAGGCGGGTGCCGGAGCGGCGCTCAAGCACTACGCGGCCAACAACCAGGAGACCGACCGCATGCGCGTCAGCGCCGACATCGACGAGCGCCCGCTGCGCGAGATCTACCTGAGAGCCTTCGAGCGCATCGTCCGCCGCGACCGCCCCTGGTCCGTCATGGCCTCCTACAACGGCGTCAACGGCGTCCCGCTCTGCGAGAACACCCGGCTGCTCACCGACATCCTGCGCACCGAATGGGGCTTCGACGGCATCGTCATGTCCGACTGGGGCGCCGTGCGCGACCGGGTCGCCGCGCTGCGCGCCGGACTCGACCTCCAGATGCCGGGCACGGGCGGACGCACCGACCGCGAGATCACCGCGGCGGTGACCGGCGGCGATCTCGACGAGTCGGTGCTCGACACCGCCGTGGAACGGCTCGTCCGCTTCGCCCGGCGAGTGACGGACGGCGCGCACGCGGACCGCGAGACACCCGTCGAGGAGCACCACCGTCTCGCCGGAGAGGCCGCGGACCGGTGCGTCGTGCTCCTGAAGAACGACTCGGAGCTGCTGCCCCTCGACCCCGCCTCCGGCACGGTGGCGGTCATCGGCGAACTGGCCCGCACCCCGCGCTACCAGGGCGCGGGCAGCTCCCAGGTGACACCGACCCGCCTCGACACCCCCCTGGACAGCCTGCGCGAGCTCGCCGACGGAGCCCGCGTGGACTTCGCCGCGGGCTACGCGCTCCCGGACACCACGCCGGTGGACCCGGAAGAGGCGCTGGCCGGCGAAGCCGTACGGCTCGCGTCCGCGAGCGACACCGTGGTGCTGTTCCTCGGACTCGCGGCCCAGGACGAGTCGGAGGGCTTCGACCGCGACCACATCGACCTGCCGGCCGTACAACTGCGCCTGCTGGAGCGGGTCCGGGCCGCCAATCCACGGGTGTGCGTGGTGCTCTCCAACGGCGGTGTGGTGCGGACCGCCCCCTGGCAGGCGGCGGTGCCCGCCCTGGTCGAGGGCTGGCTGCTCGGCCAGGCCGGCGGGGGCGCGCTCGCCCGGGTGCTGTTCGGGGCGGTCAACCCGTCCGGCAAGCTGGCCGAGACCGTCCCGCTGCGCCTGGAGGACTCGCCCAGCCACCTCTCCTTCCCCGGTGAGGAAGGCCGGGTCCGGTACGGCGAAGGTGTCTTCGTCGGATACCGCGGTTACGACGCCCGCCGCTGCGAGGTCGCCTTCCCCTTCGGCCACGGGTTGTCGTACACCACGTTCGCGTACTCCGGGATGAGCGTGGTCCACAGCGAGGAGGGCGCGGCGCTCACCGTGGCGGTGACCGTCACCAACACCGGGGAGCGCGCGGGACGCGAGGTCGTCCAGATCTACAGCCGCGGACCGGCCGCCTCCGCGGTCGCCCGGCCGCCGAGGGAACTGCGCGGCTTCGCCCCGGTGACCCTCGCCCCCGGCGAGAGCCGCGAGGTGGTGGTGGAACTGGCGCGCGACGACCTCGCGTACTACAGCGAACGCGAGGGCGGTTGGCGGGTCGAGGGCGGTGACTACCGCATCGAGGCGGGCTCCTCCTCACGCGACATCAGGCTGTCGGCCGGGACGACCGTCGCCGGCGACCCCTCACGCCTGCGCCTGAGCGGACGCAACACGCTCGCGGAGTGGTTGCGGCATCCCGTGGGCGGGCCGCTGCTGAGGGAGAGGTTCGCCCGGGCCAGGCCGCAAGGGGCAGGGCCGGGCGCCATGGACGACCCGGTGATGCGGCGGTTCCTCGCCGGGATGCCGCTCGACGTGATCTCCGAATTCCCGCAGAGCCCCGTACCGCCCGAGGGCGTGGACGAACTGGCCGCTCTCGTCGCCGCCACTGCCGACGGCCGGGACGGACCGGGGGAGTGACGTGACGACCGGAGCCGGGACGGTGGGCGGGAGCGTACGGCCCGGCTGGGAAGGCGTACGGGACGCCTTCGCGCGAGGGCAGGTGCACGACCCCGGCGCCGCCCAGCTGGCCGTCCACCACCACGGCCGGCTGGTCGTCGACCTGTGGTCCACGGGCACGGCGGCGTCCGCCGGACAGCCGTTCGGGCCGGATGCGGTCAGTGTGCTGATGTCCGTGTCGAAGGCGATGGTCGCCGTCTGTGCCCATCTGCTGAGCGAACGCGGCGTCCTGGACCTGGACGCGCCCGTCGCACGGTACTGGCCGGAGTTCGCGGCGGCGGGCAAGGCGGGCACGACGGTGACCGACCTGCTCGCCCACCGCGCGGGGCTGCCCGCCTTCACCGACGAGGCCGCGGGCGTCCCGGCGCCCGGCCTCCTCGACCGGGACGCGCGCACCCGCGCCCTCGCGGCGATGCGGCCGGTGTGGGCCCCCGGATCGGCGTACCTCTACCACGCCCTCACCTACGGCCACCTGGTCGGCGAGGTCGTCCGCCGGGTGTCGGGGAGGAGCATCGGCGCGTTCTTCTCCCAAGAGGTGGCCGGGCCGCTGGGACTGGACCTGTGGATCGGCCTGCCGCGGGAGGAGGAGCACCGCTTCGTACCGCAGTTCGCCGTCAGGCCCGCGCCCACGGCCGAACAGATCGCGACGGCGGTCGGCGGCCTCGGCCTCGCCCCGGACGACCGGTTGGCCACCGCGCTCCGGGCATCGGCGGCCGAACTGGCCGTCGCGGTCGAGGTGTTCGGCACGCGCCAGGGCAGGGCGTGCGAGCTTCCCGCTGCGGGCGGCATCGGCAACGCCCGCTCCCTCTCCCGGCTGTATGCCGCGCTCGTCGGCCGGGTCGGCGGCGTACGGCTGCTGGCCCCGTCGACCGTCGAGCGGGCACGCGCTCCGCACACCGACCACCTGCCGCAGCCCGCGCCCCTGAACCGGCTGGACGGCCCCGACCGGTCCCGCTTCGGACTCGGCTTCGAACTGCCCCGCCCTGGCGAACCCCTGCTGGGAGAGGGCTCCTTCGGTCATGCCGGAGCGGGCGGCCGCCTCGGCATGGCCCATCCGGAGAGCGGACTCGCGGTCGGTTATGTCTGTACGGCGATGTCCTGGGAGCCCTCGTCGGGGCCCGACCCGCGCTGGGCGCGGTGGACGGCGGCCGTCAAGGAGGCGGCGGGCATCCCCGCCCGGGGCTGACGCAGCTCGTCGCACGCCGCTCGCCCCACGCAGCACGCCCCATGTCGCTCGGCGCGCGCACCGACGCGGCGCACACAGCTGAGGCGGGAGCCGGGCTTGCGCCGGCTCCCGCC
>NZ_JBSFUB010000168.1:0-8619 GCF_053591575.1 Streptomyces altiplanensis
ACCACTGCCTGCATGGAGACTCTTCAGGTGGGCTATCTGCACGCGGTCGCGGCGGCCGCGGGATGCTCTCTCTCGCAGCCGTTTCCGGACAACCCGGGTGCCGTACGGCACCCGGGAGCCGGGGCGGGGAGGGGGACGAGATTGTTCGGTCCGTCGGGTCTGCCGGGCCGTCGCCGCCCTGGCCGACGGGCGGCGGGGCCGGGGGCGACCTCTGCGGCGTGGCCCGGACGAAGGCCGCCGTGGTGGCGGCCGGGGGTCTGACGTCCTGACCCGCCGGCCGGGGGCGGGCCGGCCGTCACCGCACCAGTGCGGGTCGCTTGCTGTCGAACTGCCAGCCGGGCACCAGGCAGCGCATGGCCGCCGCGTCGTCGCGGGAACCGAGGCCGAGGCCGCGGTAGAGCTCGTGCGCCGCCTCCACCTGCTCCATGTCGAGGTCGACGCCCAGCCCCGGGCGGTCCGGGACGTCGAGCATGCCGTCCTTGATCTCGAACGGTGCGGTGGTGAGGCGCTGGCCGTCCTGCCAGATCCAGTGGGTGTCGATGGCGGTGATGTCACCGGGGGCCGCCGCGGCGACGTGCGTGAACATCGCGAGCGACACGTCGAAGTGGTTGTTGGAGTGCGAACCCCAGGTCAGCCCCCAGGAATCGCAGAGCTGGGCGACGCGCACCGAACCGTGCATGGTCCAGAAGTGCGGGTCGGCCAGCGGAATGTCGACCGCGTCGCCGCGCACGGCGTGGCCGAGCTGCCGCCAGTCGGTGGCGATCATGTTCGTCGCCGTCCGCAGCCCGGTCGCGCGGCGGAACTCGGCCATGGTCTCCCGGCCCGAGTAGCCGCCCTCCGCGCCGCAGGGGTCCTCCGCGTACGCGAGGACGTCGCGCAGTCCGCGCCCCAGGGCGATGGCCTCCTCCAGGGGCCAGGCCCCGTTGGGGTCCAGGGTGACGCGCGCCCGCGGGAAGCGTTCGGCCAGCGCGCGTACGGCCTCCGCCTCCTGCTCTCCCGGCAGGACACCGCCCTTGAGCTTGAAGTCCTGGAAGCCGTAGCGCCGCTGCGCGGCCTCGGCGAGCCGTACGATCGCCGCCGGGGTGAGCGCCTCCTCGTTGCGCAGCCTCAGCCAGTCGTCCCGGGCGTCCGGTTCGGCGCGGTAGGGCAGGTCGGTGCGTCCGCGGTCACCGACGTAGAAGAGGTATCCGAGGACGGGCACCCGGTCGCGCTGCCGCCCCTCGCCCAGCAGCGCGCTGACGGGCACGCCCAGGTGCTGTCCGAGGAGGTCGAGCAGGGCGGACTCCAGGGCGGTCACGGCGTGCACCGTCACCCGCAGGTCGAAGGTCTGCGCGCCGCGGCCGCCCGAGTCCCGGTCGCCGAAGCGGGTGCGCACCGCCCGGAGCACCGCGTGGTGGTCGCCGACGCGCTGCCCCACCACCAGGTCCCGGGCCTCCTCCAGCGTGGTGCGGATGGGCTCGCCGCCGGGGACCTCTCCGACGCCGGTGCGGCCTTCGGAATCGGTCAGGACGACCAGGTTGCGGGTGAAGTACGGGGCGTGCGCGCCGCTGAGATTGAGCAGCATGCTGTCCCGGCCGGCGACGGGGACGACGCGCAGGGAGACGACGGACGGGGGCGGGGCGCTCATGGGGGAGTCCTTCGGGTGCGTACGGGAGGCGGGGAGGCGGGTGCGTCGGTGTGCCGGGGCGGCGGGCGTCAGGCCGCCGGGCGGGGGGAGGCGGACGGCGCGGGCGGTACGGCGGCACCGGGTTCCGGGGCCGCCGGGGAGCGGTCCCGGCGGATCAGGAGCACCAGCGCGGCGCCGGCCACGGAGGACAGTGCCAGCGCGTACAGGCCGTACGTGACCTGCCCGGTGGCTTCCTTGACGAGGCCGAAGCCGTACGGGGCCACGAAACCCCCGAGGTTTCCCAGCGAGTTGACGAGCGCGATGGCCGGTGCGAGCACGGCCGGGTGCATGGTGGCCTGCGGAATGGTCCAGAACAGCGGGCTGGCGCTCTTGAAGCCCATGGCGGCGACGCACAGGAACACCAGGGCGAGCGCGGGTGACGTGACGGCCGCCAGGTAGGTGCCGGCGGCCGCGACGAGCAGCGCCGCGACGAGCAGCGGCTTGCTGCGGCCCAGGCGGTCCGAGGCCCGGCCGGCCAGGTACATGGCGACCACCGCGCAGATCCAGGGCAGCGAGGAGAGCAGGCCGACGGTGATGTCGTTCACGCCGTCGATGCGGCGCACGATGCCGGGGAGCCAGAAGGTGTTGGCGTAGATCGACAGCTGGATGGCGAAGTAGATGCCGCAGAAGACCAGGACCTGCGGGTTGAGGAGGAGCTTCCAGCGCGACACCGTACCGGCCCCGGCGCCCGCTTCGGCGCGCCGTACGTCGTCCTCCCGCTCCACGGTGTCCGCGAGGGCCCGCTGTTCCGCGCGGGTCAGCCAGCGGGCGTCCTCGATCCTGGAGTCGAGCAGGCGGTAGGCGACGCAGCCGACGACGACGGACAGCAGCCCTTCGAGGCCGAACAGCCACTGCCAGCCCGCTGCCCCGCCCACTCCGTCGAGCGCGAGCAGGGGCCCGGAGACCGGTCCCGAGACGGCGGCGGCGATGGACGATCCGGCGACGAACATGGCGGTGGCGCGGCCCCGGTGGGAGCCGGGCAGCCAGCGCGAGAAGTAGAAGATGATGGCGGGGAAGAAGCCCGCCTCGGCCACGCCGAGCAGGAACCGCAGCACGTAGAACATGGTGGGGCCGTTGACGAAGGCCGTCGCGGCCGAGACCAGGCCCCAGCTGACCATGATGCGGGTCAGCCAGACCTTGGGCCCGTACCGCTCCATGAGCACGTTGCTGGGCAGCTCGAAGAGGGCGTACGCGACGAAGAACAGACCGGCGCCCAGCCCGTAGGCGGCGGCGCCGATGCCGACGTCCGCCTCCAGGTGGACCTGGGCGTAACCGATGTTGGAGCGGTTGAGCTGATTGCAGATCAGCATGACGACGAACAGCGGGACCACACGGCGGAAGACTTTGGCGACGGCGCTGTCGACGGGGGAATCGGCGCGCGTGACACGAGCGGAGGGCATGGACGCCCCTTCTCCTCAGGCACCTGCGGGGTGCGGCTCAACTCGCCGGGGGGCACCCGTCCCGGATGAAGTTCCGGCGAGCTCTCGCTACAGAGGAAGCTAGGAGCCGCACGCATGCAGGTCCAACACTTGTTTCGTATGCTGCGATGCCGAAATTGAATCGGTGGAGATGCCTCAGAGGCGCTTGAGCAGGGCGTGCAGGGCCGGGTTGTCGTTGTTCTTCCGCCAGGTGAGGGACAGTTCGACCGGGGCGGGGGCGGCGAGCCGCACCTCCCGGAAGACGACCCCGGCGTAGCGCAGCCGGGTGGCGGCCTCGGGGACCAGGGCGACGCCCCAGCCGCCGTTGACCAGGGCGAGGATGCTGTGCACCTGGCTGAGGTACTGGGAGAACACCGGGGTGATGCGGGCCGCGCGGAAGACGCTGATCAGGAGCTCGTGGAAGTAACGCGCCTCGACCGGTGAGTACATCAGGACGTCCTGGCCGTGGAAGGCGGCGATGCCGAGGGGCCCCTCGGCCCGTGCGAGCGGATGGCCGGCGGGGAGCGCGGCGACGAGCCGTTCCTCCGCGGCCGGCCGGGAACACAGATCGGTGTCGGTCACGGGCGGCCGCACCAGGCCCAGGTCCAGGCTGGATTCGGTGAGCGCTTCCAGCTGGTCGCGGGTGACCATCTCGCGGAGCACGATCTCCACCCCCGGCATCACGGTGCGGGCGGTGTCCAGGAGGGCGTCGAGCATGGAGTACGCGCTGGCGGCGGTGAAGCCTATGGCGATGCTGCCGGCCTCGCCGGTGGAGACCTGGCGGACGGCGAGGGTGGCCTGTTCGGACTGGCGCAGGATGCGCCGGGCCTCGTGCAGGAACGCGCGCCCGGCGGGCGTCAGCCGTACGGACCGGTTCGTACGGTCGAAGAGCTGGACCCGCAGGTAGCCCTCCAGGAGCTGGATCTGCCGGCTGAGGGGCGGCTGGGTCATCTGGAGCCGCTCGGCGGCCCGTCCGAAATGGAGCTCTTCGGCGACGGCCACGAAGTTCGTCAACTGGGTGAGGGTGAACAATGATGCTCTCTCGGTATCGGTGGATGCGTTTTTCGTGTTGGACGGGAATCGTTGCGCGATCCTAGCCTCAGAAGCGCGCCCGGCGACACGGTGCCGAACGGTCCGGCGCACCCACCCGTACACCGCCTGCACGAGGAGACCCGAGACCATGTCGCAGTTTTCGCCCGACGAGGCCGCCAGGAAGCTGGGATCCGGGCTGCTGTCCTTCCCCGTCACCCACTTCCGCGCCGACTTCTCCTTCGACGAGGCGGCCTACCGGGAGAACATCGCCCGGCTCGGCGCTTTCTCACCCGCGGGGCTCTTCGCGGCGGGCGGCACCGGTGAGTTCTTCTCCCTCACCGGCCGGGAGGTCGCCGAGGTCGTCGCCGCCACGGTGCGGGAGGCCCCCGAAGGGCTGCCCGTCGTCGCCCCGGCCGGCGGCGGCACCGCGACCGCCGTCGAACTCGCCCAGCAGGCCGAACGCGACGGCGCCCACGGCATCCTGCTGCTGCCCCCGTACCTGACCGAGGCGTCGCAGGAGGGCCTGGCCGCGCACGTGAAGGCGGTGTGCCGCGCGACGCGTCTCGGCGTCATCCTCTACAGCCGGGCCAACGCCGTCTACGACGAGACGACCGTGGCCGAACTCGCCGACTCCTGCCCGAACCTGATCGGCTTCAAGGACGGCGTCGGCGACCTGGAGCTGATGACCCGCATCCACTCCCGCCTCGGCGACCGCCTCGTCTACATCGGCGGACTGCCCACCGCCGAGATGTTCGCCCTGCCCTACCTGGAGATGGGCGTCACCACGTACTCGTCCGCCATCTTCAACTTCCTGCCGCGGTTCGCCCTCGACTTCTACGACGCCGTGCGCGCGCGCGACAGCGCCGGGGTCCGCCGGCGCCTCGACGACTTCGTCCTGCCCTACTGCGCGATCCGGCGCCGCCGCCCCGGTTACGCCGTGAGCATCGTCAAGGCCGGCATGACGGTCGCCGGCCACCCCGCGGGCCCGGTGCGCACCCCCCTCACCGACCTCACCGAAGCCGAGGTCGCCGAGCTGTCCGACCTGGTCAAGAAGGTGCTCTGACGGGCACGCGCCCTCCGCCGGGCCCACCGGACGCACCGGCCGGCCGGCCGCCTGCCGCCCCCGCGGCGGCGGCGGTCGAAGGGGGCCGGCCGCTGCTCGCGGCAAGCCTCCACCCGGGTGAAAACCCGCACGTCGCACTCCGCATACCCGCCTAAAAGCATATCGGTGGGTTATTCCTTGCATGCCCATCGGCCGTGACGACCACTGCGTCACGGCGCTGCCGGAGCACAGCGGAGGAAACCCGGATGTCGCCTTCACCCCTCGTCAAGCGGACTGCTGAAACGATCCTGCCTCTGCTGTTGGCCCTGTTGAGCGTTCTGGGCCTCGCCGGTCAGAGCACTGCGCGAGCCGATGCGCGAGCCGATGTACGGTCCGATGCGCGATCCGCCCCGTCGGGAACCGACTGGGAGACGATCGCCGCCTGCGAGAGCAACGGCCGCTGGAACATCAACACGGGCAACGGCTACTACGGCGGCCTGCAGTTCGCCCCCTCCACCTGGCGCGCCTACGGCGGCCACCAGTACGCCCCCCGCGCCGACCTCGCCTCACGGTCGGAGCAGATCGCGGTGGCCCAGCGCGTGGCCCAGGACGTCGGTCTGTCCGCCTGGCCCCAGTGCGGGCGCCGCGCGGCGGCCCACACCGGAAACTCGGGAGCCTCCGACTCCACCCCCCAGGCCCCGAGCACGAGGTCCGGCAGCAGCGCCCCCCGGACCCCGAGCACGGGTGCCGGCGGCAGCACCTACCAGCCCCCGGCGGTGACCCGGGTGCCGGCGCAGCGCTCCGGCGAGGCCATCAGCGGAACCACCTACGTCGTGCGCGAGGGCGACTGCCTCTCCGCCATCGCGTACCGCGCCGATGTCCCCGGCGGCACCAAGGCCCTGTACGAACTGAACAGGCACATCCTCGACGAGGGCCCGGACCGGATCTACCCCGGACAGCGCCTGCGCCTGCGCGCATGAGGCCCGGCACCCCGGCCCGCATGAGGCCCAGTACCCCGGCCCGGCAGACGCCGGCCCACCGCCGGCCGGCCGTACGGCCCCTTGCCGGACAGGCCGTTCAGCGCGGAGAAGCCCGGCGAACCGTCCGGCGAACCGTCCAGCGCCCCGTAACTTCCCTCGCCCAGCAGCTCCGGGGCAGCGTCACGAGCCGCGGTGTACGCGGCCTGCGCCACGCCCCTGCCGACGCTGATGCGGCGCACCCCGGCTTCGGCCGCCTCCGCCCACGCCGCGGTCCTGGCGGTCACCTCGGCGGGACGGCCGCCCTCCTCACCGATGCCGGACAGGCAGACCCCGGTACGGGCGTGGACGACCAGCTCCGGCAGCCCGGCACCGGCCGCCGCGTCGTGGACGGCGCGGACGCGTTCCGCCTGCTCCCCGGCGGTGGACTCCGTCTGCTCCCCGGCGGTGAACAGCGGGCCGACCGCAGCCCTGGAGTCCTCCGGGCCGATGCCGGCCGCACCGACGGCGACCACCTCCCGTACCGTCGCCGCGACCTCGACGGCCACCGGCACGTCCACGGCCGCGCTGCCCGCGTCCCACGCGCTCGGCAGTACGAGGACCTCCTCGCCCAAGACGCGCAGCCGCAGGGCCTTCTCCTTGGTACGGACGTCAACAGCCACGAACTTCCTCCGCAGTGTCAGGCGGGCATCATGCGGTAGTGCCACCGGCGATCCTGGCCACGAGCAGGAACCGGCCCAAGCCGTCGACGCGGTGCGTCCGGTGGCTCAGCGGCCGAGAACGCTCAGGTCGATACGCGCGAGGCGCTCGGGGTCGGTGAGGATGTCGAGGGCGGTGATCCTGTCGCCCCGGACGGTGAAGGCCATGACCGAGAGCGGCCGGCCCTGTGCCGTCGCGACCACGCCCGGGGTGCCGTTGACCAGTACGGGGTGCGCGGCTTCGGCGTACCGGGCGAAGGTGATCGCCTGGGAGGCGACCTGGGCCGCACCGCGGCGGAGCAGACTCGGGCGCAGGGTGCCGCCGTCGGAGCGGACGACGACCTCGGGGTCGAGTACGGCGACGAGTGCGTCGAAGTCTCCGTCGCGCGCGGCGGCGAGGAAGGCGTCGACGACCTGGCGCACGGGCGTCCCCCCGGCCGGGGGCCGAGGGAGGGCCGAGCCGTCGCCGGGAGCGGGCACCGCGCCCTGGACGCGGCGGCGGGCGCGGCTGGCGAGCTGCCGGACCGAGGCGGAGGTGCGGCCGAGGACCGGGGCGATCTCGTCGAAGGGCACGGCGAACATGTCGTGCAGGACGAAGGCGAGGCGTTCGGCGGGACCGAGGGTCTCCAGGACGATCATCAGGGCCATGCCGACCGAGTCGGCCAGGAGTATCTGCTGCTCGGGGTCGGGACCGGCCGTGCTGCTGATGACCGGATCGGGGAGACGGACCTGTCCGTCCTGGTCGTGGAGCGGGTCCTCGCGCCGTGTGCTGCGCGAACGCAGCAGGTCCAGGCACACCCGGCCGGCCACCGTGGTCAGCCAGCCGCCCAGGTTCTCCACCGCGGCGGCGTCGGAACGGCTCAGCCTGAGCCAGGTCTCCTGTACGACGTCGTCCGCCTCGCTGAGCGAGCCCAGCATCCGGTAGGCCACCGCCCGCAGATGAGGGCGGTGCTCCTCGAACCGCTGCGCCAGAAAGTCTTCCCCGCTCACCTGTCACATCCCCGTGTCCTGATCCGTCAGAGCAGTAAAGGACGGTAGCCGACCGGCTCAACGACCGCTGCTCGGCAGTGACTTGGAGGACAACACCGTGAAAGCCCGTATGAAGAACCCCGTGACGGTACTGCCCGACGCCATGAAGGGGGTCCAGAACCTCCTCAAGGCCGTGCACCAGGGCGGCGTGCCGCAGCGGACCATGGAACTGGTCCACCTGCGGGCCAGCCAGATCAACGGTTGCAGCGCCTGTGTGCACGGCGGCGTGGCCAGTGCCAAGAAGGCCGGTGAGAGCGACGAAAGGCTCCACGCCGTCGCCGCCTGGCGCGAGGCCCCGTTCTTCACCGACGCCGAACGCGCCGCCCTCGCCCTCGCCGAAGCCGCCACACGGATCGCCGACCGTACCGGCCAGGCGGTACCGGACGCCGTCTGGGACGAGGCCGCCGACCACTTCGACGAGGAGCAGCTCGCCGCCCTCATCCTCATGATCGCCACCACCAACTTCTTCAACCGGCTCAACGCCACCGTCCAGGAGCCCGCCGGCGCGACATGGGCCTGAACGGCGTCCCGTTCCCCCGGGGCGTTCCGGTTCCTGCCTGACGGCCCGCCTCTCCGACGGCCCCGGATGCCCTCCTCAACAGGGCCGACAGCCCTGCGCGTTGGCCGAGGAGGGCCTTCGGCTGACGGATTTGCCCCCTCTGCGCGACTGTAAAGTTCACGCATCGCATGCAGTGGTGGTCGGGGACGGACGAAGACGAAGGCCCGGAGGGCGTCAGAGTGGGTACGCAGGACAGGA
>NZ_JBSFUB010000169.1:0-8208 GCF_053591575.1 Streptomyces altiplanensis
TCCAGTACCGGCCCCACACACTCGACGGCTTCATAGCCGGAACCGGCCTGACCCTCGACACACCACCCTCACCCTGACAAGCCGAAGTCAGTAACCACTAAGCCGGCTTGGACGTGGGCTCGGCCCAGAACCAGGTGAACAGTCCACCGAGAGGCGAGTAGCAAGCGGCCTGGATCTCACCTCACCCCAGCCGACCAGCCTGTGCGACGTCATCAACGTAGCGGGCGAATTCCCAAGGGTCGTGCGCCGAGAAGACCTCGACCTGATCGCCGTGGTCGCGGATCAGTTCGCGTAGGCGGGCTTGCGTCCCGAGCCGCAGGTCACGAGAGACCTGCGAACTGGTCTGAACGATGTCGAGTAACGGGTGGACCTCCCCCGAATTCTCGATCTCGCGGTGGTAGTAGTACGCATCGCCGCAATGCAGGAGCCATCGGTCACCGTCCTGGACAGCGATGCCGGTGTGGCCTGCGGTGTGGCCCCCCAGGGGAATGAGTTTGATCTCTTGCGGCAGCCCCTTCGGCCGCAGGGCAGAGAAACCGAACCACTGTTCGCCGGAGTCGGGCTCGGAGGCGTAGGTGATCCAGCGGGGCTCGTGTGTCCAGTGGGCCGGCCGGTAGCGGAAGCTGGGAGCCTGAGAGCGGGCCGCATCCAGTTCGGACGCGAGGACGTGGACATCGGCGCCGGGAAAGTCGGGCAGACCACCGCTGTGGTCGACATCCAGGTGGGTAACGATGATGTGCCGCACGTCGGACGGCTTGTGGCCCAGTCGGGCTATCTGCCGGACGGCTGTCTCCTCCTCGTCGAGCGCCGGCTGCGCCATCGCGACCCAGTCTGCGCCGAGGGTGCCGCGCGGATCCCGGACGTCGCCGAGGCCGAGGCCGGTTTCGACCAGCACGAGGCCGGCGGTGTTGGTCTCTATCAGCAGACAGTGGTTCACGGCAGGTGCGGGCCTCGGACCGTCGTAGGTTGCTTCGATTGTCATAACCGATCCGCAGTTCAAGTGGTGAATCCTCATGCTGACTAGACTGCTACTTGAACTGCGCTTCAAGTCAAGGAGGCTGGGTGGATACACCGCTGCTGGACATCGCTGAGGTTGCCAAGGCGTCCGGGTTGGCGCCTTCGGCACTGCGCTTCTACGAGAAGAAGGGCTTGATCGCCGCCGCAGGCCGCAATGGGCTACGCCGTACTTACATGCCGGAGGTACTGGAGCGCCTGGCGCTGATCACGTGCGCGCGGAGCGCAGGATTGTCGATCGCCGAGATCGGCCGGTTCGTGGCGGCGCGACCCTCCGATGCGGACCTGCGCGTACGGATGGCCGCCAGAGCACGTGATCTCGATGAGCAGGTCGGCAGACTCACGCGGCTCCGCGACAGCCTTCGCCACGCGGCCGTCTGCGACTACGAACCGATCGTTGAATGCCCCGACTTCAAACGCGCCGTCGGCGATGTGTCCACACCGGCAACCAACCCGAGCGAGACTGGCCTCCTGACCCTCGAGATGCAGGCTCCACAGGCACGGTGACGATGGAGGGGCGCCTTACGCCCCTCCGCCGCTCACCGATTCGCGAACGGGCCGCCCGGTCCTGCCCGCCTCTTGGTGCCTGGCCTCCTGAAAGGCGCTGCACCGAACGTACCGGGAAGCGGACAACAACCCGAACACCTCGGCGCCTTCGGCCGGTGGCACTGCGTCCAGCAAGGGCAGGAGTCGGGTGGCATCGTGGCGGTTCCCGCCGGTGAGTGTGACGGCGAGCGGGTGCCGTGGCGGTCGACGATCAGATGGTGCTTGGATCCGGGACGGGCGCGGTCGACCGGCGACGGGCCGACATAATACCCCCTTCGAGGGCCCGGACGTACGATCCGTCTACGGCGCAGTCGTCCAGTTCGAGCAGCGCGTCGCGGCGCATCTCGGTCAGCAGTGCGGCGTGAAGACGGGGCCAGACGCCGGCCCCGGTACACTTCCGCGGACGGCGCCAAGTGGTCACCCCGGAGCAGCCCACGGCTGTGCTCGGTACTTCGCGCCAGGCCACGCCCTACGCAGGACGTAAACGATGCCTGCCAACCCGATCCGGTCCGGCACCGGGAGCCGTCCGGGACGGCGGTACCGCCGCGGGGCTCACCGACACCGGCCGAACCGCACTCTCCGCTCGGCTCGTACTCGACCCCGACTTCACCGGCGGGCCGCTCTGAGCTCTCGGATCAGGGCGCGGACGGAGACGCTGGAGGCCAGTTCCGGAGTGGTGACGTAGCCCACGGAACGGGTCGGGCGCTCGGGCCCGAGATCGGTGATCTCGATGCCGTCCGGTGCTTCGTTCAGCGAGAGCGCCGGCATGATCGCCATACCGAGACCTCGGCTCACCATTGACAGCACCGCTCCGTCGTCCTCGGCCAGGACGGTCGCCTTCGGAATCCAGTCCTGTCCGGCCCACCACCGGCGGGTGTAGGAGCCGCAGTTCTCGTGCCAGTCCACCAGCGGCAGGGAGCGCGGGGTGGGGTGGCCGGCCGGGTGCACCAGCGAGTAGGGCTCCTCGAGGAGTACGTCGCCGATGAGCCCAGCGGGCACGGGCGAAGTGGCGCCGATTGTTGCGATGCCCACGTCCGCGCGCCCCTGGGCGACCTCGCCGGCGGTTCCCACACCCAGCTCGCGGACGACATGCACCTCCGGTTCGATGCCGGGGTGACGGGTGGTGAGGCGCTCCAGGACGGGTGGCAGCAGGAAGAGGGCGGCGCTACGGAAGGCGGCAATGCGCAGCGGGCCAATGACCGTGCCCCGCTCGGCGCCGCGGGCCTCTGCGGCCAGGGTGTCCAGGAGCCGCAGGACCCGGCGGGCGTGGGCGGCAGCGACGGCACCGGCCGCGGTCGGCGTCGCACCCTTGCGGCCCCGCTCGAAGAGGACTGCTCCAACCTTGCGTTCCATGCCGCGTATGGAGTGCGAGACTGCGGACTGGGTCAGTCCGAGGACTTTGGCAGCCGCCGAGAATCCACGCTCGCCGTCGACAGTCACAAGGATGCGGAGCTCGTGCGGGGCGAGGTCCGTGGCGGCAGTCGTAGTGAGGGCGGGGGCTACAGGGGCTGCGGCTGTCATAGGGGGTCCCATCTGCTTCTATGAGGGCCCTTCATGGATCGGACCGTTCCATGAGCGCAACCCCCTCCCCGGCCTCCGCATTCCTCCGTACGGTCCCTGTCATGACCGAGACCGCGCTCACCGTGCACCAGACCGCCCGCCCCCATGGCTTCCCCACCTCCGGTCACTTCGCCTTCGTCGAGTCCCCGATGCCGGAACCCGGCCCGGGAGCGGCGCTGGTGGAGAACCTGTTCTGGTCGGTGGACCCCTACCACCGCGAAATGATGGACGCAGACTTCGCGTTGCACGCTCCCCTGGAAGGCCGCACCATCGGCCGGGTCGTGGACTCCCGCCATCCGGTGCTCCGCGAGGGCGAGATCGTCTTCCACCGGCAAGGCTGGCGCACCCACACTGTCGTCACCCCCGAACAGGCACGTGCGGTACCCCGCTTCGACGGCGTACCGCTCTCCGCGCACCTGAGCATTCTCGGCGGCACCGGCCTGACCGCCTACGTCGGTCTCACCCGCATCGCCGAGTTCCGTGAGGGGCAGGACGTGTTCGTCTCGGCGGCGGCCGGCGGTGTGGGCACGGCCACCGGGCGACTCTCCAGGCTGATGGGCGCGGGACGGCTGGTCGGAAGCACGGGCAGGCCGGCGAAAGCCGCCTACCTGACCGAACACGTCGGCTACGACGAGGTCTTCGACTACCACTCGGGCCCGGCGGCCGAGATGCTCGCCAAGGCGGCGCCCGACGGGATCGACCTCTACATGGACAATGTCGGCGGCGAGCACCTCGAAGCGGCGATCTCCTCGCTGCGTGAGTACGGGCGGATCGTGCGCATCGGCACGATCGCCCAGTACAACAGCACCGGCACGCCCTACGCCCTGCGCAACCTTCCCGACATTGTCGAGAAGAGCCTGCGCATGGAGGGCTTCCTGGTCAGCAACTACCGTAACGTGCAAGAGGAGTTGTACGAGTTCGTCGTACCGCACCTGCAGAGTGGACGCATCACGCTCGACGAGACCGTGGTCGACGGCTTCGGCGGCATCGTGGACGGGTTCCTGGGAATGCTGCGGGGCGAGAACCGGGGCAAGATCATCGTCCGGGCGGCCGGGGCGGACGTCTGACGGACCGGGGATGCCCGGCACATGACCTGAACTGCTGAGGGCAACAGCGTTCGGCTGCCCACCATCCTGATGCAGCCCATCGCTGTCGCCGAAGGCCCCAGGGCAGGTTCGCTGTCACCATCGCTCTCGCCCGGCAGGACCTTGCCTGCTGTCACCGCTCACGGCGAGGGACGATGCACCCCGACACCCTGCTGCCCCGTACCCGGTGCACCCCGCGCGGGGCCCACACGCTCGAGCTTGGTCCAGCCGGTCCAGCCGCGCTTCGTCAGCAGCTCCGTCAGTTGCCGGGCCGGCGGCACGGTGCCGGACGCCGGAGTGTCCCTCACCTCGGCGAGGGCTGGCTCGATGTTGGTGTCGTCGGCGTAGTCATCGCCCTGCTCGTTGGCCATCCTCGTCAGATGGGCGGCCAGTTCGTCGGCCAGTTCGACCAGCAACAGGTCATCGTGAGTGTGATCGAGAGCCTGACTACCTACAACGCCGAGGACCGTGAGCATGCGCTCAAGGCCATCGCGGCGTTCGAGAAGACCTACGGGGCGAAGTCCCCCAGGGCCGTCAAGAAGACCACCGACGACGCCGACGAGCCGCCGGCGTTCTACGACTTCCCCGCCGAGCACTGGATCCACCTCGGACGACCAATCCGACCGAGTCCACCTTCGCCACCGTCCGCCTGCGGACCGAGGTCACCCTCGGCGCCGGCAGCGCGGCCGCCGCCCTCGCCATGGCCTTCCAGCTCGTCGAGTCCGCCCAGGCCCGCTGGCGAGCCGTGAACGCACCCCACTTCGTCGCCCTCGTGCGCGCCGGAACCTGCTTCGAACGCGGTCAGCTCATTGAACGCCCCCGGGCATCGACGGCCTGATCGATCTCGAAGGTCGAACCCGGTGCTGCGTACTCGACGGGGCCGCCGAAGCGGGTTGAGGCGCGGGCCACCGCTTCCTCCGGCGTGAGGAACCGGCCGACATGGGTGACGATCAGCCGGCTCGCCCGGGCCGCGCTGGCAGTGTCACCCGCGTCCTCAGGGGTGTGGTGCACCTGGTCGCCCTCGACAGGCACCTGCGCGCTCTCGGCCTCACACAGCAGTACGTCGCATCCGCCGGCCAGACTCGTCAGGCCGGTGCAGGGGGCCGTGTCCCCGGAGTAGACCAGTGTCCGGCCAGCGGCCTCAACGCGCAGGGCGAAGGCCGGGATGCCATGTGCCACGGCCCGGCTGGTCAGCTTGAGCGGGCCGACGGCCGCCTCGTGTCCGTCGTACAGCTCGATGACCGCGAACGCGGATTCGATCGGGCTGCGGACCGGAGTGTTGGTGAGGAAGGCCGCGATGTCGCCGCGCACCAGCAGGCGGCGATGCCTTAGCTTCTGCTTGCGCACCGGGACGCCGACGTCGAGCACGACGTCCAGGAGCCGGAGGCCGGGCCGTGGTCAGGGGTCGACCTGGCGGCACTGCGGGCCTTGAGGGAACCGCGTACGGGCGTGGAAGTCCTGGACTTCACCGCCGAGCAGCCGCGCCGCGTGACGGACGCTTCCACTGCGGCCGCGGTCTTCCGCGGCGGAGCGCATACGTTCGTCGGGGTGGCAGTAGCTGTGGGTGGTGCCGAATAGTCTGCGGGGCATGGCTACCCTCAAGGAACCAACACCTCCCAGACGCATCGTCCCGGGAGATGTCGTCGCAGCGTTCTCCGAGTATCTCGGCGAGTGGACAGCGGCGCAGATCACCAATCTGGACCCGGACCACCAGCTCGCGGGAGTCCTGCACCTCGACTGGTCCGGCCCAGAGCCGATGTCGGTCGCGGAGCTCGGCGAAGTCGTGCCGATTTCGCGCACGCGGGGTTCTTTCGCGGGGCAGCTGGCGCATTGCCACTACGAGTGGGTGCTCCCTCGGAGCTACAAGGTCATCGGGACACTGCCGCTGCTGCACGAGCGGCCGTCGAACAGTTACGCCTTCGGGTGGGGCATGGGGCTCGATCTAGCCCTGGAGCGGCGCCGACAGCAGGGCGACGAGTCGAAGTGGTCTGACCCGTGGGCGAAGAACGTCACCGGCACCGAATTGAACGACCCTCTCGCCGGGCCCGCAGATCCTGATGAGGAGACGCGTCGGCTGACGGTTCGGACTGTGGAATCGCTGGACTGTGCGCGGCTCGTCGAGCGGTATCCGACGCTGACCGGCCTTACGCTCATCGGGCCGGTGACCTTGTCGTCGGCATCGAGCCTCAATGAGTTGACTTCGCTGAAGCACCTCATGCTCTCCGACGTCTTCGGGATGGTCGAGGCGGACTGCCTCCTGCCGCGGCGTGTTCCGGCGCTGGAGTCGTTGGAACTGGTCAGTGTTCCCGCGGAGTATGCGACGGCGATGAGGAGGCTCTGGCGGCCCGAGGAGCCCCAGGGGGTCTACCTCAGGGTCGCCAAGCCTCGGAAGCCCGAGTGGCTCGCCGAGAACCTGAACAATCCGCTCCGGGACTGGGACGGCCGCGAGCAGATCAGTGCCGCGATCTACAAGAAGGCGTTGGCGCAGTACAAAGCGACGCGGCGCGCGGTGCTGGCTGTGCTGGCGTCGGGGCATTCGGCGGACGTCCTGACACCGAGGCTTGTCGAGCTCGGGGAACAGTTCGGCGAAGCCTTCAACGAGCTCGACGAGCGCGCCGGATTCATCGAGACCGTTGAGCGCGAAGAGCTCTACGACGCGCTCGACGCCATCATCACCGAGGCTGAAGCCGAGTCGGGAGCCGACCTGGCCTGGGCCGGCAAGGGCTTGACCGAGGGCTGCGAATCCGTCCGCGACTGGTAGGGCGTTGCACGACCACTCCGGGCCCGAGTCGGATCCCGAGTTTGGAGCGCTGCGACTCAGGTCGAAGCGATGTGCTGCACCGGTAGACCGCGTACCCCGGTCCGGCCGAGGCCAGGGGCGCTGGAGGGCTGGGTGCGGCGCCGTTCCACCCCGCAGGCATGGGCTCTGCGATGCCGGATCATCCTGGCCTGTGCGAGCGGGGCGTCGAACAAGGACGTGGCCGCTCAGCTCGGCTCGACGCCGCATGCGGTGGGCCGGTGGAGGGCGCGGTTCGTCGGGCACCGGATCGCCGGCCTGGGTGACATGCCGCGCTCCGGTGGGCCCAGGACGGTCACCGACGAGCAAGTCGCAGCCGTGGTGAAGCGGACGCTGGAGAGCACACCGAAGAACGCCACACACTGGTCGACACGCGCGATGGCCGAGGAGCTGGGCCTGTCACAGTCGACCGTGTCGCGGATCTGGCGGGCGTTCGGCCTGCAGCCGCACCGCACCGAGACGTTCAAGCTGTCGACGGACCCGTACTTCATCGACAAGGTCCACGATGTCGTCGGCCTCCATCTGGACCCGCCCGAGCGCGCTTTGGTGTTCTGCGTGGACGAGAAGTCGCAGATCCAGGCGCTGGACCGCTCGCAGCCGGTGCTGCCGATGATGCCTGGAGTCCCACAGCGGGTCACCCACGACTACGTGCGCGCCGGCACCACCACGCTGTTCGCCGCACTCGAGGTCGCCACCGGCAAAGTGATCGGCTCCCCGCACCGTCGGCACCGCGCCGAGGAGTTCAAGAAATTCCTGATCAAGCTCGACCGGGAGATCCCGACGGGCCTGGACGTGCACCTGGTGCTGGACAGCTACGCCACCCACAAGACACCCGCCATCAAGACCTGGCTGCTGGCCCGTCCCCGCTTCCACCTGCACTTCACACCGACCGGCTCCTCCTGGCTGAACCTGGTGGAACGCTGGTTTGCCGGGCTGACCAACAAGCAGATACGGCGAGGCGCCCACAAGAGCGTCCAGGCGCTGGAGAAGGACATCCGCAACTGGATCGCCCCATGAAACACCGACCCGAAGCCCTACGTGTGGACGAAGACCGCAGACGAGATCCTCGAACGCCTCGCCAGCCATCTGAACAGAATTCCTGACTCAGAAGACTAGGTGATGTTTCTCGGATCTCCTGACGTGAGTGGGGTGTTGAGGTCAGGCTGGCTGCATGGGCCGTGGGGATCTGACGAACGCGGAGTGGGA
>NZ_JBSFUB010000170.1:0-8110 GCF_053591575.1 Streptomyces altiplanensis
CGCCGAGAACGGCAGTTCCACCGAGACGGGGGAGAGGCTGCGGAACCTGACCCCCGAGGGCCTGGAGGCCGCCTCCTACGAGATGCGGCTCCCGGCGGGGGAGATGAGGTCCACCGCCGGGCGGCGCGGGCTCCAGCGGAGCCTTCCACCCAATGGCCGTCAACGAGACCGTGATCGCGATGCTGCGCCCGAAGCCGAACCTGACCAGGCTCGCCGACGATCCGCCTCACGTCCGGGCCGCCCAGGCCGCCGTCGATGCGCCGGCCGGGATCGGCCGCCTCGCCTCGTACTGGCCCGAAGTCCCGCTGCCCGCCACCGGCACGTGGAACGCGCCCGGCAAGGGCGGCGCCCAGGCCGACATCGTCCTCACTGCCCCGCAGGACCGGGTGCCGCTGCTGTTCATCGAGGTCGACAACTGCCACGAGACGCCGGAGGAACTCGCCGACAAGCTGGAGAAGTACGCCCGGTTCTTCTGGCGGAAGGTGAAGGACACCGACGACCGTGAGCGCCCGATGTGGCGCACCCGCTGGAGCGCTCCGGCCACCTGGTCCGGCGACAAGACGCACCCGCCCGTCCTGCTGGTGTTCAACCGCACCGGCGAGCGCAACCTCAACCGCACCATCCCGCGCCTGCAAGAGCTCACCCGTCACCTGTGGCAGGGCAGCAGCAGAAGGACTTCCACGTCTACGACGGGAGGATCCTGTTCATCGCGGCCGGCCTGAACCAGCTGCGCGAGCACGGCCCGGAGGGACCGGTGTTCCTCCGCTTCGGCCGTACTCACATGCAGCCCCTGCGGGAAGCGATCGGCAACCCCCGCCGTGAGGCGGCCGATGCACGCGCCCGGGAAGAGGCCAAGGCCCACCAGGAGAAGTACCAGGCACAGCTGCGGCGGGCAGCCCAGGAGCAGGCGGCGAAGAAGGCAGCCGAGCGTGAGGCCCGCCGCCCCGTCTGCACCGGCTGCGGGGCGAAGTTCACCGACGAGCGGTGGGCGGTGGCTCAGGCGACCGACCGGGGAGCGCCGAAGGGCTCCCGTCCGCACCTGTGCGACGACTGCAAGAAGCAGGCCCTCACCGCCGAATGCCAAGCTGCCGTCACGCAGGAGCGCCAGGAGCCGGTACGTCGTGAGGCAGAGCAGCCGACTTTCCAGCGCTCGCCCCATCGTCCCGTCTGCACCGAGTGCGGGGCCACGTTCACCGACGAACGGTGGAAGGCGACCGAGCGCGTCGGCTGGGGCGCTACTCCAGAGTCCCGCCCGTCTCTATGCCAGGACTGCGACCGGCGGTACGTCACCGACATCCAACAAGCCTGGCCGGACGAGCACCAGCATGAGGGGCAGGGACGAGGTCCTCGGCACTGCCTACAGCGACCACGACCTGGTCATGTTCCTCAAGGGCGCCGGCGTCGCCGAACCCGAGGCCATCCTGGACAGCCTGCAGCGGGTGGAATGGCGCAGCGGCCCCGCCCACCAGTTCAGCGCCGCCTGACGGCCGAGCGGCGGCAGCGGCCGGGCAGCATTCCCCCGGGTAGGTCTGGGGTGAGGCTGCGTTGCTCTTTCGTTCCCTGCCAGGAACTGCCCGCTGCGGGCACGGCCGGATCACAGAGCCGGTCACGGCCTGACCGAGTTCATCGTGGGAAGTCGTGGTTGTCTTCGCTGAGCGGCGGGATGTGCTGGATGTCGATGTCCGTGTGAACACGGTGAGCGCCGGGGAGGGGTGGGGGCCCCTGTCCAGCATGGTCACGAGCGATGGCAACTCCCCAGGACGGCACTCAACGACGTACGGCGCGTTCCGTTGCGCCCTTGAAATCTCATGAGGGCTGTCGCAACGCTCTCCCGCTGTCTTCGCTCGCGCGGTCGCACCTGCGGTCACGGGGTCGGCGAGGACGTTGTGGGCGGTAGCCGCGCTTGCTGCGGGGCGCGCGTGGCGTTCAGGGGGCGCTCGGATCGCGCTGAGTGACGGCCGTGCTTCTGCACACCCTGCGCCTTTTGCCTTCGGTGAAGGAGCGGACCGACAGGATCTGGGAAGTGCCGGGCCTCCGGCAGACGGCATGTGCCGGCGGTGCCTGACGGTTCGGTCGGCGACAGTGAGGAGACGAGCATCGTGAGCCACCCGCACAACAACGACGGCGTGGGTATCGCAGCACAGTTGAACCGGATCGCCCGGCACGGCATCTACACCTCGCCCACGTCACTGGACCCGGCCGCTGCCCACGTCGCAGAGGCGCTGATCGCCACCCTGGACGGCACGGCTGAGCAGCCGGTACTGCCCCCCGATCTCCAGAGGCTGACGGAGCAGGTACAGCAGCAGGCGACCATTGGCTTTCCCCGCATCACTGCCGAGGACGGCGTACGGCTGTCGGCACACACGATCAAGCTCAGGACCGACGAATCCGCTCCCGTGGTGATCGTGCCGGCTGGGTGGACGCCTTTCGGCTGGGCGCTGTTCGAGTACACGTACCTCCAGCTGGCGCTGCGCGGCTACCACGTGCTGGCCTACACCCCGCGTGGGATCGGTCTCACGATGCCCGTGCCCGGTAAGGGCTACGTCGATGGGCCGTTCACCTCCGGGGGCACCATCGACGTGGCCGGACCTCTCGACTGGGCCGATGGCTTGACCGTCATCGACTACGCGGAGAAGCACTTCAAGCCCAGCCGGATCGCCTTCCTGGGCGAGTCCTACGGTTCGGGTATCAGCCAGCTGGTCGCGGCGCACGACCCGAAAGAGCGCGTGGCCGCGGTCGTGGCCCTGAGTACCTGGGGCGACCTGGCCGCCAGTCTTCTCCAGAACGACACCCGGCACCTGGCGGCGGTGACCGCCCTGATCAACTTCACCGGCGGTCCGGCCGATCGGAAGTTCGACGCGGCCACCCGGCAGATCCTGGCGGACTTCCAAGCCGGCCAGAACCTCGACACCGTAGAGAAGTGGGGCAAGAAACGATCGCCCTCCTCGTACGCCGACAAGACCAACGCCCGCGCCATCCCCACCTTCTTCTCCAACACCTGGCACGAGACGCTTTTCCCAGCCAACCAGGTCATCGAGCACTTCAACGGCCTGACCGTGCCCAAGCACCTGAACCTGTGGATCGGCGACCATGCCGCACCCGAGGGCGCCGGTCTGACCATCCCGTTCAGCGGACCCAACGAGCCGGTCGAGGAGGCATTCGCCTGGCTGGACCACCACGTGCGCGGGATCGGCAACGCCGTACCCACCTGGCCCGCAGTCACCAGCCAGATCATGTTCACCTACGAGACCCGGACCGACCCGCAGACCGGAAGCACCGAGATCGTCACACCGGCCGCCCGTGAGTCCAGCCCGTCCTGGGAGGACGTCACCACCTCCACCGAGCGGTGGTACCTGACGGCCAGCGCATCGGACGACCGTGACGGCGGCCTGGCAACCGAACCGGAAACGGGCTGGGAGCGGGAGTTCACCGCCGGGCAGACGACCGAGGCCATCGCGGCGGACGCCGTCATCACGAGCGGCCAGGCCGAGTGGAACGGCAACCCGAAGAGCTACATCACGGAGAAGTTCGACCGGCAGAACCTCGCGGTCTGGACAAGCGATCCGATCGCGGCGGACAGCCACGAGGGCGCGGCACGCAGGATCCGGGGCATCTGTGAACTCACGCTGACCGTGCGCAGCACGGCCCCTTCCACGACCCTGGTGGCCTGCCTCTTCGCCCTCGGCCCCGACAGCATGGCCCGCATCATCACCCACGAACCCCTCACCCTCACCGCCCTGACCCCCGACCAGGACCACAGCGCCACCTGGAAACTGCAGGCCGCCGGCTACGACCTGCCCCAGGACCACCGGCTGATGCTGGTCGTCACGAGCAAGGACCCGCTCTACTCGGATGCCAGCGCCGACGGCAGCACCACAACGATCAGCTCTCCCGCCGGCAAGGCCGCATGCCTGACACTGCCCCTGGGCTGATCCGGCACCGCGGGGGTGGGGCACTCCTGGCACGCTGACCGTTGCCCGGAGCCGTCCTGCCGGGCGCGGGCTGCCAGATGACCGAGGCCGGGTGCAAAGAGGAAGGGACTGCTGGGGGAAGCGCTCCCGCATGCGGGAGCGGAAAGATCGTGTACTTGAGAACGGAAATGGAGGGCAGCGGCATGAAGCGTGCGCTGATCGTGGTGGATGTACAGAACGATTTCTGTGAGGGCGGCAGTGTCGCCGTGGCCGGCGGAGCCGAGATCGCCACAAAGGTGTGCGAACTGGTCTCACAGGCAGCCGAGGCCGGGTACGCGCATGTGGTGGCGACGCGGGACCATCACATCGACCCTGGTGACCACTTCTCCGACACCCCTGATTTCAGGACCTCCTGGCCGGTGCACTGCGTGGCCGGTACGCCCGGCTCCGGCTTCCACCCGAACTTCGCTCCCGCAGTGGAAGCCGGAGCGGTCGACGCCGTCTTCTACAAGGGTGCCTACGAGGCCGCCTACAGCGGCTTCGAAGGGGCCGACGAGGACGGGCTGGGGATGACGGCGTGGCTGCGGGATCACGGTGTCACCGCGGTGGACGTGGTCGGCATCGCCACCGATCACTGCGTGAAGGCCACGGCCCTGGACGCGGCCGAGGCCGGCTTCAGCACCCAGGTGCTGCTGGACCTGACCGCCGGCGTCAGCCACAGCACCATCACTCAGGCCTGCGAAGAACTCCGGCAGGCCGGCGTGGACCTGTCGGGCGCCCCAGTGGTCGCCAAAGCGTAGAAGCCCGGCCTCCCGTCCGGCCCGCGCATACGGGCCGGACGGTGAGGGTCGGTGAACGCGGGTGCCTGTAGCTGATCGAGCAGGCAATCCCTGGCGTTCAGGCTGCCGCCGGCTCCGCTGGGAGCCCCAACGCACCTGCGGTGGGGCCCACCGGCCTGCGAAGAGCAAGGATTCCCGCCATGCAGTACATACGACCTGCCAAAGCCGCCCTCACCGTCGCCACCGCCACCGCGGCCTGCCACTCCCTCATGTCCGCCGGCTACACCTGGGCCCACGAAAGTAGAGCCACAGACGAGCACACGATGTTCTCCGGCGCCTTCGAGTTCCTGCTCACCACAGCCGCTTCCTGGGCTCTCATGCCCCTCCTGCTGTGGGCCGGCATGTGGATAATGCGGGAGACCGGCAACGCCGTGCTCGTTGGTGGGCTGGTCTGGGTGGGGCTCTCCGGGTACTACATCGATGACATCGACTTCGAGGGCGGGCACATACCGGTCCTGGCCCTCGCCGCATACGTGCTTCTCGGGGCAGGGCTGGCCGGGGTCGGTTCAGGCCGCCACGGCTGACGCCCGGGCCCCGTGTCCGCGCTGTGGGAGATCATTCGCGGGCGCTGTCACGTTGTTGAGTGTGAGTGTCTGGCGGTATGTCGGGTGTGGTGGGGCCAGGTGGCAGTTTTGGGTCAGGCTGCGGCAGGCGGGGCGGTGGCGCCGGTGGTCTGGTTCCAGATGGCGAAGCGGATGGTCGTCTCGGCGCGGTAGTCGGTGGCGGTCATCAGGTGGCGGCGGGGCCAAAAGTGCGGTGAGATACCGCTGAACGCCGACAGGGACCGCTGGGCGGCGCCCACGCTAGACGTCGTCCCGGACGATGCGCCGGCCCCGATCGAGGCGGCCCAAGTGCAGCGCCGATGCCAGGCCGCGGCGACCGAGGCCGCCGCGCTGCGCCGGGCCCGTGCGGAGAAGTTCGGTCAGCGGATCGAGCCGCGTCGTCTGGAGCAGACGGCGTGACGGGCGGGCCAGGCGCTGGTCTCCGGCAACATCTTCCGTGCGGCGCCTCGGGGCGGGGCGAGCGCGCCGATCACATCAGGTGGCCGTGGCTCCCTGTCTTCTCTGCCGTGTGTGGGCGGTGATCAGCGTTTGACGCGGCTACGGACGGCGAGGACGGCCAGGCCGAGGAGGACGGGTTCGGCCAGCCGGGAAGTCATCTCGGTGTAGGTGCCGGTGGTAGTGAGGTCTTGTCCGGAGGAGCGGAAGATCACCGAGTTGATCACCACCCGCAGACTCTTCTCCAACCGTTCGGTAGTGACGCGTTCGGTCAGTGGACCGGTGGGGTTGACCGGGTCGGGGGTGTCGGTGGTGAGGACGATCTTGTGCCCGATGGCGACCTGGCGGCCGGTGGTGGCCGGCCTCGGGTCGTCTACGGGCAGGCCCCACAGCATCATCACCGTGACCGTGACGGCCATCGCCACCCCCAGCCAGCCCAGTGCACGGGCGGCGCGCAGCCCGTACCCGGAAAGAGCCCAGTAGACCTTCAGTAACGCGCGCTCGCCCCAGGGCCGGCCGGTGTCGTGGCGGCGCATCTCGCATTCGCCGTAGTAGAAGTCGGCGGCGTCCGGCTCGTTCTTGCCGTCCTCCAGCGACTTGCGCAGTTGCCGGTACAGCGCCGCCACCGCCGCCGGCCTCAGCTCGGGGGCGTCCTGCGGCGGGCTGTTCCAGCCCAGGGCGGCGGCCCGGCCTGGGTGGTGGGCGGTGCGAACCCGCCAGTGGTGCTCCTCGATCAGGGTGTTGCGGCGGCTCCACCGCCAGGGGAAGCGCCGGTCCCAGCCGGTGGGGGTGGTGGCGAAGGTGCACCAGCCGTCGACCTTCAGCTGGTCGAGGTGGACGGCGCCGGCGAACCGGCAGGTGCTCAGGTCGATGTCGTGCAGCGCCAGGTGTGCGGCATCCACCCCGCCTACCGTGCTCAGATGCACGCCGGGCTCCAGACCGGACAACTCTGTCTCTGGCCACGAGCCAGCCCAGTGGGGCAGGGGGAAAGGGGTGGGGCGGGCGGCGACCAGCACCGGGTACTCCAAGACCGCGTCTCTCAGGTCCAGCTCGGCGTAGCGCAGGTGCAGCGTGGCGGTCGACGCCCACCGGGTGCGCGCACAGCTCACCTGACGGGCGGCTATCTCCAACGTCACCGGCTGCTGGAATACCGCACCGTCCAACACCACCCTCTTATCGCACACCAGCGGCCCCAGGCGGGTTGTCACTTCGAACCGCGCTTTGCCGAACCCGGCGTCGCCGGAGAAAGACGCCCTGTCGAACCAGGCGTCGCCGGAGAAAGACGCCCCGCCGAATCCGGCGTCGCCGGAGAAAGACGCCCTGTCGAACCAGGCGTCGCCGGAGAAAGACGCCCCGCCGAACCGAGCCTGGCCGAAGAAGGACGCCGCACTGAACCTGGCGTCGCCAGAGAAGGAGGCGCAGACGTAGGTGTCGCCGGAGAAGGAGGCCTCGTTGAACCCGGCGTCGCCGGAGAAAGATGCCCCATAGAACCTGGCGTCGCCGGAGAAGGACGCCGCGACGAACCCCGCGTAGCTGGAGAAAGACACCTTGTCGAACCGGGCGACTCCGGAGAAAGACGCCTCGTCGAACCGGGCGTCGCCGATGTGGGGCCGACCGGTGGCGGGGTCACGTAGGGCGGCGAGTAACTGATTCAGCAGTTCAGGGGTGAAAGGGGTGCCGCGGTGGTCGATGTCGGTGCCGGGCGAAAGTCCCGTGAGGTAGGCGGAGCGGCCGGTCTCGTCCAGGTGGGCCAGGCAGGCCGTGTGTCCGGGGACGCGGATGCCGCGGCAGCCGACGGGGTCGGTCGCGGGCGCGGCGCCGTGGCCGCAGTGTGACCACAGCGGGGGAGCGGTGAACGGTGGGTCAGGCGGTGCAGGCGTCATGCCTGAAGGACGATCGGCGTGGCCGGACAGTTGCCCATCGCCCAGCCATACGTCCGTTCTTGGTCACCCCGAGGGCGGACGTTCGTGCGTCTAGGGCCTGTGTGATGTCGTGATCAATCGGTGGTCTTCAGTAGGTCGTCGATCCAGATTATCGAGGCGCGGAGGTGGAGTCCGGCGAGGTAGCTTTCGGGTGTCTTGTCGTAGCGGGTGGTGATGCCTCGCCGGGCTTTCAGCTTGTTGATCAGGCGCTCGACGGTGTTGCGTTCCTTGTAGAGGTCGGCGTCGTGGGTGAGGGGCCGGCCTCCTCGGGCGCCTTTCTTCTTCCGGTTGGCGGCCTGGTCCTTCTTCTCCGGAATGACGGCTTTGATGCCGCGCTTGCGCAGTTACTGAGGTTGAACTCGTGATGTCGTTGGGTTGCTCAGGTGGGTCTGATGGCCAGGCCGGTCTCGGTGAGGCAGCCGTCTATGAGGTCGCTGCGG
>NZ_JBSFUB010000171.1:0-7947 GCF_053591575.1 Streptomyces altiplanensis
CTACGCCCAGACCGCCGCCTACGGCCACTTCGGCCGCGAGCTCCCCGACTTCGCCTGGGAGCGCACCGACCGCGTGGACGCCCTGCGCGCGGCTGCCGGGCGTATGAGGAGGGACAGCGAGACGGCAGCATCCCCACGCCCGCGTCTGTCGCTCGCCTGGGACGAGGGACGCATCCTCGCGGTGGATCAGCGGGTACTTCCCCATGAACACCGCGTCCTGCGCATCGAGACGGTGGACCAACTGGTCGACGCCATCACGTCGCTGGCCGTTCGCGGAGCGCCCGCCATCGGTCTGGTCGGCGCCCTGGGCGTGGCGCTCTCCGCCCATCGGCACACTTCGGACGGCACGACCGACGAGGCGTCCGTGAAGGCCGACGCCGCACGGCTGTCCGCAGCCCGGCCCACCGCCGTCAATCTGGCCTGGGCCGTCCGCCGGGCCGTGGGGCGGCTCGCCGACGGGCCCCAGGCCGTACTCGCCGAGGCCATGGCCATGCTGGAGGAGGACGCCACGGCCAACCGGACCGCCGTCGTACGGGCTGCCGGCCTGGTGCAGTCGATGGTCCCGGACCGGCCGGTCCGCATCCTCACCCACTGCAACACCGGCCGCCTGGCAACCGCCGCCGGCGGTACCGCACTTGGCGTGATCATCGAGCTGCACGAGCGCGGCCGGGTCGCCGAGGTGCTCGTGGACGAGACCCGGCCACTGCTCCAAGGGGCACGCCTCACCGCATGGGAGCTGGGCGAGGCGGGTGTGCCGTACCGACTGTGCGTGGATTCCGCCGCAGCCGCTGCCATGGCCCGGGGGATGGTGGACTGCGTGCTGGCGGGGGCCGACCGCATCGCCGCGAACGGGGACGTGGCGAACAAGATCGGCACATATGGTCTCGCGGTCGCCGCCGCGCGGCACGGCATCCCCTTCGTGATCGTCGCTCCGGAGTCCTCCTGGGACCGTGAACTGGCCGACGGCTCGGGGATCGTGGTGGAGGAGCGCGATCCGGGTGAGGTGACGGGATTTGCGGGAGTCGAGGCCGCGCCGGCTGGTGCCGCCGTGTTCAACCCCGCCTTCGATGTCACCCCGGCCGACCTGGTCACCGCGATCGTCTCGGAGGCCCAGGTGTTCCGGCCTCAGGCTTCCGCCGGCACGAGTGACCGGTGCGAGGTGCCGGCATGACGCCTACGGCCATCGACGGCGCCGCACGAGAACGTGCCGGAAGCGAGATCGCGGCATTCTCGCGAGCTCTGTACGAGCGCGGCTGGATGCCGGGCACCGCGGGCAACGTCTCTGTGCGCCTGCCGGGCGGGGCTGCCCTGATCACCGCCAGCGGCCGGGACAAGGGAGACATGACCGCACAGGACATGGTCGTCGTCCGAGCGGACACGGGAGAGGAGGCGGCCCCTGGGCCGCTGCGGGCGTCGGCCGAGACGACGATCCACTCCGCGATCTACCGGACAACGGACGCGGACGCGGTCATCCACGTCCACTCCCCTTACGCCACGGCCGTCGCGTGCCGTGCCGGCCACCCTACGCACCTGAACTCCCTGCGCGTCGAACGGTTCGAGCTGCTCAAGGGCCTGGGACTGGCCGACCCGACACGGACCGAAGTGCCCGTCTTCCCCAACTGGCCCGACGTCCCGCGGATCGCAGCGGACGTGGCCGGCCATCTGGCCGCCACACCGCACGCGCCTCCCGCCCTTCTGATCACCGACCACGGCGTCACCACGTGGGGACGTGACCTTGCCCAGGCCCGCAACCGGCTGGAGTGCCTGGAATCGATCTGCCAGCTGCTGCTCATGGGCGGACTCGAGCTGCCCGCAGAGAAAGAAAGGCCGAACTCATGACCCTGCTTCAGGTCATGCCGGAGGACGACCCCGGAAGGGTGCTGCTGCGCACCCGGGACCACGACCTCATCGCAGAGACCCTGCGAGCCTGCTCGGTGGCGTTCGGCCGCTGGCCGCTGCGCGGCACCATCACCCCGGACACCAGCACAGAGGACGTCATGTTCCGCTACCGCGCCGAGGTCGACGACCTGTGCGCGCGGGAAGGGCTGAACCTGGTGGACGTCGCCCGGCTTCACCCGCAGGTGAGCCCGGAATGGGAGGAACAGGCGGCCAAGGCCCGCTCCACCTTCCTCGAAGAGCACCGGCACGCCGAGGACGAGGTGCGCTTCTTCGCCCACGGCACGGGTTGCTTCTACCTCCACATCGACGGCCGCGTCCACGCGGTGGTGTGCGAGGCGGGCGACCTGCTCTCCGTACCGGCGGGCACCCGCCACTGGTTCGACATGGGACCGCGCCCGGAGTTCGCCGCGATCCGCTTCTTCGAGAGGGAGGACGGCTGGGTGGGCGACTTCACCAGCGACTCCATCGCCCGGCGATTCCCCCGCCTCGACGCGCTCCTGGCGCCGGAAGAGGCGACGTGATCCTGTCGACGGTGAGAGCGGTAGTCCTCGACATCGAGGGCACCACGGGCTCCGCCTCCCACGTGCACGACGTGCTCTTCCCGTACGCCCGGGAGCGCTTCGCCGACTGGCTCGCCGCCCATCGGGGGGAGGCTCCGTGGACGGAGCTGATGGAGGAGATACGGACCCACACCGGTGATCCGCGCCTCGACGAGGGCGGGGCCGTCGCAACGCTGACCGCCTGGTCCGACCGGGACGTCAAGGCACCGCCGCTGAAGAGGATCCAGGGGCTCATCTGGGCCGAGGGCTACGCCCGCTCCACGCTGACCGGCCACGTCTACGACGACGTGCCACCGGCCCTGACCCGATGGCGGCAGGCGGGTATCGACCGTTACGTCTACTCCTCGGGATCGGCGACGGCTCAGCGCGACTGGTTCGCGCACAGCGACCACGGTGACCTCAGCGCGCTCCTGAACGGCTACTTCGACCTGGCCGGCGCGGGCGGCAAGAGGGAACCGGAGTCCTACCGGTCCATCACACGTGCCATCGGTGTTCCGGCGGGCGAGACGGTCTTCTTCAGCGACGTGGGAGAGGAACTGGAGGCGGCCACCGCCGCGGGGTGGAGGGCCGTGGCCGTACGGCGCCCCGGAGACCCGCGCGGTCAGAAGGTGCCCGGACACCCGACCGTCTCCACGCTGGACGGCATACAGCTGCACCGACGAACCAGACAGGAGGAGGAAACACGGACATGACCGTCAGCGGCAGCACCCCGGCGGCCGGCATCGGAGTGATCGGCGGCAGTGGCTTCTACGAACTGCTGGACGACGCGGAAGAGGTCCGGATCGACACGCCTTACGGTCCACCGTCCGACGCCCTGATGCTGGGAACGGTCGAGGGTCGGCGGGTGGCGTTCCTGCCCCGGCACGGCCGTGGACACCGCATCCCGCCACACAGGATCAATTACCGGGCGAACCTCTGGGCGATGCGGTCCGTCGGCGTGCGCCGGATCCTGGCCCCCTGCGCGGTCGGCTCCCTCCGCCGCGAGCTGGGCCCGGGCACCCTCGTGGTCCCCGACCAGTTGGTGGACCGGACCAGCGGCCGGATCCAGACCTTCTACGACGAAGGGGCCGTCCACGTCTCGTTCGCCGACCCCTACTGCGAGCACGGCCGTGAAGCACTCCTCAAAGCAGCAGCCGCCGCCGGGGTCGAGGCGGTCGACGGAGGCACGATGGTCGTGGTCGAGGGCCCCCGGTTCTCTACCCGTGCCGAGTCCCAGTGGTTCGCGGCGGCCGGCTGGTCACTGGTGAACATGACCGGGCACCCCGAGGCGGTCCTGGCCCGGGAACTCGCCCTCGGCTACGCCGCCGTGGCCCTCGTGACCGACCTGGACGCGGGCATCGACGCGACGGAGAGCGTTGCGCAGGAAGAGGTCTTCAAGGTCTTCGCCGAGAACACCCGGCGTCTGCGCCGCGTCGTGCTCGATGCCATCGGACTGCTCCCCGAGAGCGACGACTCCCCCTCCGCCCGTGCCCTCGACGGCATGACCCTGCCGATCGACCTGCCCTGAGCGGGCCCACACCCACGGGCGGTTGCCAACCGCCCCACCAGCACGTTCCGTTCAACCTGGAAGGCCAAGTTCTATGTCACCGCCAGCGATCACTGCGCCATCGACGAGCGGCGGCGCCGATACGTCAGCCGGCGAGGCACCCCCCGAACCCGCGACGGGGGTGAAGGGCCGGCTCGCCTCCCGCAAGGGACTGGTGCTTGCCTGCACCGTTCTGTTCGTCGTTCTCCTCATCTCGATGGTGGTGGCCATCGGTCTAGGCGCCGCCGTCATCACGCCGGGGGAAACCGCCCGCTACCTGTGGGCGGCCGTCAGCGGCGGCCGCATCGCCGCGGACGAGGTGACCACGTACCAGATCATCTGGCAGATCCGCACCCCACGGGTGCTGCTCGCGGCGCTCGTGGGCGCCGGGCTGAGCGCGATCGGCGTGGCCATCCAGGCCATGGTGCGCAACGCGCTCGCCGACCCCTTCGTGCTGGGCGTCTCCTCGGGCGCGTCCGTCGGAGCCGTCGGTGTCACGGTCACCGGAGGACTGGCGGCGCTGGGCATCTACGCGGTGTCGGCCGGTGCCTTCATCGGGGCCCTGGTCGCGTCGCTCCTCGTCTATGCCGCCTCCTCCAGCCGAGGCACGCTCTCCCCGCTGCGCCTCGTCCTGACGGGCGTGGCCATGTCCCTGGGCTTCCAAGCGGTGATGAGCCTGATCATCTACTTCGCGCCGGACAGCGAGGCGACCAGCATGGTCCTGTACTGGACCATGGGCAGCTTCGGCGCCGCGAGCTGGGGCGCGCTCCCGGTCGTGTCCGTGGTCGTCATCCTCGGCCTCGTCGTGCTGTACCGGTACGGCCGGGCGCTCGACGTGCTGGCCCTCGGGGACGAGACCGCCGCGAGCCTGGGCATCAGCCCCGACCGACACCGCAAGGCCATGCTCGTCCTGGCCTCCCTCGTGACGGGAGTGATGGTCGCCGTCAGCGGCGCCATCGCCTTCGTCGGACTGGTCATGCCCCACCTGGTGCGCATGGTCGTCGGGGCCACCCACGCACGCGTACTGGCCGTCGCACCCCTGGCCGGAGCGATCTTCATGGTCTGGGTCGACCTGGTGTCCCGGACGCTGGTGGCACCGCGCGAGCTGCCCCTGGGCGTCATCACCGCGCTCGTCGGGGTGCCGGTGTTCGTCACCCTGATGCGCCGCAAGGGCTACATGTTCGGAGGCCGCTGACATGGACCTCAGACTTGACGGGCTCTCTGTGGTCACCGACGGCAGGAGCCTGGTACGCGACCTGTCCCTGGAGGTGGGAAGCGGCCGGGTCGTGGGCTTGGTCGGCCCGAACGGAAGCGGCAAGTCCACCGCTCTCAGGTGCGTGTACCGTGCGCTCCGCCCCAGCTCCGGCACCGTCTGGGTGGGCGAGGAGGACCTCTCCCGCCTGACCGTGCGCCGCTCCGCTCAGGTCGTCGCGGCCATGACCCAGGACGGCGCCGTCGATCTCGACTTCACGGTCGAAGAGGTCATCGCACTCGGACGCGCGCCGCACCTTCGGGGCAACCAGGCGCTCAGCCGCCGGGAATGGGAGCTGTGCGAACGCGCGATGGACCGGCTCGGCATCCGCCACCTCGCCCGGCGCGGAGTCCTGACGCTCTCGGGCGGGGAGCGCCAGCGTGTCCTGCTGGCCCGGGCGCTCGTCCAGGAACCGAAGATCCTGGTGCTGGACGAGCCGACCAACCACCTCGACGTACGCCACCAGGTCGAACTGCTCTCGCTCCTGCGCGGCTCGGGACTCACCGTCCTGGTCGTGCTGCACGACCTCAACCTCGCCGCGGCCGCTTGCGACCGCCTCGGGGTTCTCTGCGAAGGCCGCCTCGTCACCACCGGCACCCCCGACGACGTACTCACCACGGACCTCGTCCACGAGGTGTTCGGCGTCAAGGCCAGCATCGTGTCCCACCCGCTGACGGGTGACCCGCAGTTGTTGTATTCGCTCGACCCCTCCCTGTGAAAGGCACCACAAGTCATGTCCATGACTCGATCTCCCCGCTCGGTGCGGCAGCACACCGTCCTCGGCTCCGCGCTCGCGGCCGCACTGCTGCTCAGCGGCTGCGGCGCCGAAGTGGAAACCGACACCGACGCCAAGGCATCCAAGAAGGCCACCGTCAAAAGGTGCGGTGAGCCGGTCGAATACACGGTCCCTGAGCGCGCCGTGGCATATGAAGGCGGAAGCGCCGACAAGCTGTTCAGCCTCGGGCTGGCCGACCACGTGCACGGCTACGTGATGCCGCCGGCGAACCCGCCGGTGGAGGAGTCACCGTGGGCGAGCGACTATGCCAAGGTGAAGATGCTCAGTAAGGATCTCCTCAACAAGGAGCTGGTGGTCGAGGCCAAGTCCGATTTCGTCCTGGCCGGCTGGAATTCCGGTTTCAAGGATGAGCGGGGCATCACCCCGGAGATCCTGGACAAGCTCGGGATCCAGAGCTTCATGCACACCGAGAGCTGCTTCAACTACCCCAAGTACCCGGAGAAGCTCACCCCGTTCGAAGCCCTTTACTCCGACCTCGATCGGCTGGGCAAGATCTTCCAGGTCGAGGACAAGGCGGATGAGGTCGTCGGCGGGCTGAAGAAGCGGGTGGAGGCCGTCAGGGCGAAGGCGCCCAAGGGTGATCCGGTCCCGGTCTTCCTCTACGACTCGGGCACCGACCAGCCCTTCACCGCGGGCAACCAGGTCCCGCCCAACGACATCATCAAGACGGCCGGCGGCAAGAACGTCTTCGACGGGCTCGACCAGCGGTGGACGCAGGTGAACTGGGAGGCCGTCGCCAAAGCGGAGCCGGAGGTCGTCATGATCCTCGACTACGGGGACCTGCCTGCCCAGAAGAAGATCGACTTTCTGAAGAAGTCCCCTCACACGAAGGGGCTGCCCGCAGTCAAGAAGGACAACTTCTTCATCCTCGACTACAACGAGGGCGTCAGCGGGCCGCGCAACATCGACGGCCTGGAGAAGTTCGCGAAGTACCTGGGTGAGCTCAAGAGCTGACCGAGCCGCAGCGCGCCGGGGCCGTGTCCGATCGCACGGCCCCGGTGCTTCGAGCCGCGGTCCCGGCCCCGCAACCCGACAACCGCCCACCGCACCGGACACGCGCCTCCCTGACGCGTGAGCACGTTGCCGCGGTGCGTGACATACAGATGTGCCCCCCCCGACCGGTCGGGGGGCACGTGCTGAGTTTCCGCTTGTCAGAAGCCGTTGCGGTATCAATCTTGGTGAGCGTGAGTTCGAGGTCGCCGACTCGGTCGGGTGATCTTCTGGCCGGCCGAGCATGAGAGCGGGGCCTCCCGCACAGCTCGTGGATGTCGAATCCAACCGAGCAACAGGAGGCCCCTGGTGCCGCAGTCTTCTGTGCCAGCGTTGATGTCGTCCAATCCGCCTCTCCCGACGTGTGATTGCCTCGTTCACCGGTTTGGGAACGCCGGGCACCGGCCCTACAGGCGCCCGAGGTTTCCATCGGACATGAGCGACGCGGAATGGGCGGCCGTACGCGACGCGATGCCGGTCCCCGGCTGGTCGGAGGACCGCGGCGGGCAGCCGGAGAGCTATTGCCACCGGCAGATGGTCGACGCGGTGCGCTACCTGGTCGCGGGCGGCATCACCTGGCGGGCGATGCCCGCGGACTTCCCCGCCTGGGACCGCGTCTATGCCTTCTTCCGGCACTGGCGGGACAAGGGCCTGACCGCCGAGTTCCACAACCGGCTGCGTGACCGGGTCCGCGAGGCTGAGAACCGGGATCCGGAGCCGACGGCGGGTGTCATCGACGCGCAGTCGGTGAGGGGAGCCGCATCGGTGCCGACCGCGACCAGGGGCGTTGTCACGTTGTTGGGTGCGTGACTGCCTGATGGTGCGTCGGGGCATGGTGGGCCTGCGGCCCGGGCCTGTCTTCAGGCCGTGGTGGGCAGCCGGTGACCTGCTTCCAGATCGCGAAGCGGACGGTCGTCTCGGCGCG
>NZ_JBSFUB010000172.1:0-7889 GCF_053591575.1 Streptomyces altiplanensis
GGGCTGGCCCGCGAGCGAGTCGTGCCGGCGGTTCTCCTTCTGCGCGACGAACCGGGAGACCGCGTCGGCGGCCACCCGCGCCCGCCGTCACCGAGGCGACGACGGAGGAGGCCGGCTCCGCCGTGTAGCTGTACGGCGGGTTCGTGAAGGAGCCCGTACGGGATATCTCGGTCGCGGCGCCTCCGAGGTCGTTGCCGCGCAGCACCGCGTACCCGTCGACGTCACTGCTGCGGCTGGTGGTCACGGCGAGCTTCGTCGTACGGAAGACGTTGTTCTCGACGAGCATCTGCGCGCCCATGCGGGAGTGCACGGCGGTGTCGGCGCCCTGGACGTAGTTGTCGTAGAAGTGGCCGGTGCCGAAGCGCAGGCTGGGGATGCGCGAGAAGACGTTGCTGAAGTGGTTGTGGTGGTACGTCACACGCAGGTGCCCGGTGTCCTCGGCCGCGTTGTTGTCGCTGTGGCCGACCAGGCTGCCCTTGAAGTGGTCCTTGAAGGTGTTCCAGGACACGGTGACGGAGTCGGACGCGTGCGTGATGTCCAGAAGTCCGTCGTAGTAGTCCTTGTCGCCCTGGTTGCGGTCGGCGGAGAAGGCGTTGTGGTCGATCCACACCTTCGTGGACTTCTGGACGGTGATGCCGTCGGCGGGGGCGACGGGCTTGCTGATGTTCAGGTTGCGGACGACGACGTTCGTCTTCTCCTTGATCCGCAGCCCGCCGCCGGTGAAGCCGGAGGACGAACCGACGCCCAGGACGGTGGTGTTGGATCCGATGTCGACCTGTCCGGACAGCGAGATCAGCCCGGACACCTTCACGACCTTGGCCGAATCGCTCGCGACGGCGGTCTTGAAGGCGGCGAGCGTGGAGACGGTGGTGGCGGGGGCGTTGCCGCCGCCCGTGGTGCCGGCGCCGAAGCCGATGGGCGCGGCTTCGGCGGCGCCCGCCGAGCCGGGGGCCAGCGTGGTGAGGGCGAAGGCAGCCGCGCAGCCGGCGGCGAGTGCGGCGAGACGCCGCGGGGCGGTGAGGGTACGGAGATCGCTCATGAGGGGGGTCCTTCCCTGGGTGGGGGGATGAGCGGGTGACGTGCGCCGGGCTCGCGGAGGACCGCGCGTCCCGGTCCCGGTGTCCGTGCGTGGTGTTGCCGTCGGTCCGCCGTCAGTACGCGGTGGGCCAGCCGCCGTTCCAGCTCAGCAGGTTGAGGCCGAGCTTGGGCGCACCGGCGTCATTGCCGTCGTAGTAGTGGTAGACGAGCAGGTCGCCGTCGGCGTCGGGCATGACGTCCTGCCCGCCGGGGCCGATCACCGAGCCCTGGGACGCCATGACCACGGTGCCGCCGTCGTTGTTCATCGCGACGCCGTTGCGGTCGTAGTAGGGCCCGGTGGGGTTGGTGGCCCGGCCGACCTTGATCTTGTACGTGGAGGCGGTGCCGCTGCAACAGGTGTCGTACGAGGCGAAGAGGTAGTAGTACCCGTTCCGCTTGACCACGGTCGGGCCCTCCACCGCCCTCGCCCCTGTGGAGCGCGAGGCGAGTGAGTGGCGGGTGGTGTCCCCCGCGTACTGCTTGCCGGTCCCGGGATCGAGACGGATCATCTTGATCCCGCTCCAATGGGAGCCGAAGGCCAGCCACCACTTGCCGTCGCTGTCGACGAACAGGTCCGGGTCGATGGCGTTGTAGTCGCTGCCGGAGGTGGAGGAGTAGACGATGCCCTGATCGCTCCAGCTGCCCGGCAGGCCGGTCGAGGAGGTGGCGAGGCCGATGGCGGAGGTGTTGGAGCCGAAGCTCGAAACGGAGTAGTACATCAGGTACCGGCCGCCGTGGTACGAGATGTCGGGCGCCCACGGGTCGTTCGCGGACGAGTAGCGCGACCACCAACCGGGCGGAGAGGAAAGGGCGTTGCCGTTGCGGCTGAAGGCGGTGCGGTCGGTGGAGGTGCGGGACTCCAGGTAGCCGTGGGTGGAGTAGAGCAGGTACCGGCCGTCCGGCTTGCGGAGCATGGTCGGGTCGTGGACGACCACGTCCCCCGTGACCCTTCCGGGTCCGGGATAGGCGGAGGCGCTCGACGGCATCAGGGCCAGCATGACGGCGGCGGGCAGGGCGAGGAACGAAGATCTGCGCAGAGTGCGGCTCACACGCTTCTCCTTCAACTCGGTGGTTCACATGACGCATTGTTCGAAATATCGAACGTTGATCGCGACTTCGGGCGTGCTGCTGAACGGGAAAAACGGGAGGAGGCCGCGCACCGGACGGCGATGGCGCGAACGGGAGCGGGGCGACCACTCGGCGCCCTGAAACCGGACGACGGCAACGGACCCGCGGCGGGGGCGCTCCCGGGCCGAGAGTGGCACGCCCCTCACCCCCGGGGCAATACCCTTGCGCTCCTTTCAGGGTTCACCTGTTCAGACAAAGTTCATGAATAAAAACAAGTCTCCTCTCAGCCCAACCCCCTCCCGGCGTACGCCTTCCCCCCTTCCGGGCCTGGTCGCACAGCCCGCACACCCGAAGGAACCGGAGGGAAAAGGGGGTACCGCGGAAGCATCCCGCCAGAAACACCGCACTCACCCGATTGACATGAACCCGTCCCCTCTCTAGTTTCTCGGCAACCGACCGAGTTCATGAACATGAACACGGCGGGCTGTGACTCATCAAGGAGGAGCACCATGGCACTACGCGACAAAACTCGGCGGGCCCTGCCGACATCCCGCGTTCTCCTGTCGGCCCTGGCTCTCGCCCTGCCGGCCGTACTGATCGGCAGCGGTCCCGCCGCGGCGGCCGCCTGGCCCACGCCGACCGGGCAGAAGGCCGTCCCCACCACGATCAAGGTGAGTGGGGTCGTGGACGGCAAGATGGTCCGTCACTACGGCAGCGGAGACCTCGGTTCCGGCGGTCAGGACGAGAACCAGGGGCCGCTCTTCGAACTGGCCGACGGCGCCACGCTCAAGAACGTGATCCTCGGCTCCCCGGCCGCCGACGGCATCCACTGCAAGGGCACCTGCACGCTCCAGAACGTCTGGTGGGAGGACGTCGGCGAGGACGCCGCCACCTTCAAGGGCACCTCCGCGTCCCAGACCATGACCATCGACGGCGGCGGCGCCCGCAAGGCGTCCGACAAGGTCTTCCAGCACAACGGCCCCGGCACGATGGTCATCAAGAACTTCCAGGTCAACGACTTCGGGAAGCTCTACCGTTCGTGCGGCAACTGCAGCAAGCAGTACCAGCGCCACGTGGTGATCCAGAACGTCACCGTCACCGCTCCCGGCAAGTCCCTCGCCGGCATCAACTCCAACTACGGCGACACCGCCCGGCTCTCGGCCGTCACCATCGTCGGCGACAGCAGCCGCAACATCGTCCCCTGCGAGCGCTACAAGGGCGTCACCAGCGGCGAACCCACCAAGCTCGGCAGCGGACCGGACTCCACGCACTGCCTGTACAGCGCCTCCAGCATCACCTACAAGTAACCGGCGCCCCCCACCTCGAACTCTCCGAGCAGAGGAACCCCCCATGGCAGAACCCTCTCTCCGTAAGAGAACACCCGGACTTCGCGACGGCGCCGGCCCGGCCGGCAGCAAGGTGGAGCCCCTCGACGCCGGTGGTGCCGCCTGGGACCCCCACCGGGGGAACACCGGCCGGAACGCCCACTCCTTCGCGCGGACGAGCAGGACGAGCAACACGTCCGGCGTGAACCCGAACACGACGGACGACTTCCCGCGGGCCCCCGGACGGCGCGGCGAGGCGAGCCCCTCCACGTACCGGTCCAGCGTGCAGGCGGATGCCGAGGTCTTCACCGGCAAGGGCCGGCCGGACACGAGTTCGTACGCCGCCACCGTCGGGTAGCGCGTCCACCGGAAGCCGCACGGGCACCGGGCCGGCTCCGCCCCACGGGCGGCGCCGGCCTCGGTGCGTGGCGGTGTGCGGCCGGTCAGCGGGCGTACACCGCCGGCCTCGGCGGAGCCGGCATCCTGTCGCCGATGAAGAAACTCGGGTGGGGCGGCTGGTTGTAGGCCGTGTTCTGCCAGGCGACGGCCTCGCGGTACTGGACGTCGTGCATCAGCGTGGTGATGCGCGTGGTGGTGACCGCGGTCGTGGTGTACACGCGCAGCGCGCTGCTGTCGGTGGTGCGCCAGACGACTTCCTCGCGCCAGTCGCCGAAGAGGTCACCGCTGAGGGCGGGGGTCGCCTTGGTGCCGTTGTTGGAGGCCACCCCGCTGCCGGTCAGCAGACGCGTCTCCCCGCCGGTGCCGTACTTGTCGACACGGGTGCCGTCGAGCAGTTCCCGTACGGGATCGGCGTCCCACCAGGCCAGGAAGTTCGTCGAGGAGGGCTTGCGGCCCGCGATCCGCCCGGCCGGGTCGCGTACGCCGTCCCCTCCGGTCGAGGACCAGGACTCGGCGCCCGCGCTGCCCGCCCAGATGTCGGCGGACACTCCTCGGCCGTTGTCGCCGCCCGCCGGGGTCGACCACAGGATCTGACCGGTACGCGCGTCGGCCATCCAGGAACTCGGCTTGGTGCTGTCCTCGTCGACCTTGAACACCTCCAGGCCGCTCCGGGAGGGGTCGAGGTCGCCGACGTGCAGGGCGTCCCCGTGGCCGTTGCGGGTGTTCCACAGCCCGCGGCCCGTGTCGTCGACGGCCATGGAGCCGTAGACGATCTCGTCACGGCCGTCGGCGTCCACGTCCGCGACGGAGAGGTTGTGGTTTCCCTGGCCGGCGTACGCGCTGTTGCCGGACGCACTGGAGTCGAAGGTCCAGCGCTTGGTCAGCCTGCCGTCGCGGAAGTCCCAGGCCGCGATGACACTGCGCGTGTAGTAGCCGCGCGCCATGACGATGCTCGGCCGCTGTCCGTCGAGGTAGGCGGTGGCGGCGAGGAAGCGGTCCACGCGGTTGCCGTACGAGTCGCCCCACGAGGAGACGGTCCCGCGGGGCGGGTCGTAGTCGACGGTGGAGAGCGCCGCACCCGTCCGGCCGCTGAACACCGTGAGGAACTCGGGGCCGGTGAGGATGTAGCCCCCGGAGTTGCGGTGGTCGGCGCCGGCGTTGCCGATGACCGTGCCCCGGCCGTCGCGGGTGCCGTCGGCCGTCTTCATGGCGATCTCGGCGGACCCGTCCCCGTCGTAGTCGTACACCTGGAACTGCGTGTAGTGGGCGCCCGCCCTGATGTTGCGTCCCAGGTCGATGCGCCACAACCGGGTGCCGTCGAGCCGGTAGGCGTCCATCAGGACGTTCCCGGTGTACCCGGACTGGGAGTTGTCCTTCGCGTTGGACGGATCCCACTTCACCACGAACTCGTAGCGCCCGTCACCGTCGAGGTCGCCGACGCTGACGTCATTGGCGCTGTACGTGAAGCCGTCACCGGCCGGCGGGACCTGGAGCGGCACGTCGCGGTAGCCGCCGCCGAAGGCCAGTGCCGGGGCGGACGGTTCCTGCTCCACTCCCCCGACGACGGCGCGCACCGTGTACGTGCTGCCCGCGGCGGCCCCGGAGTCGTAGTGGTTCGTCGACCCGGTGATCGGGGAGGCGTTGACCCTGACCGAGCCCCGGTAGAGGTTGAACGCCACGGTGTCGGGGTCGGTGGCGAGCCAGCGCCAGCTGACGAAGTTCCCGGTGCCCGAGCGGACGCTGACCAGGCCGCGGTCCAGGTCCTCCACCTGCCGTGCGGCGGCCGCCGCGGGCTGCGCCGCTCGCGGGGCGGCGGACTCGGGAAGTACCTGCGCGCCGGCCGTCCGGGAGGCCGCGGGGATCGCGGACGCCTGGGTCGCCGCGCCGGCGCCGGACAGGAGCGCCAGCGCCGCACCGGCGCACAACAGCCTCCGGGCCCTGGGAATTCTGGGGATTCTTCGTGAGACGTGCGGTGTCATCTGGGGGGTCCCTTCTTCGTCGGAGCGGCCCAGTGGTGACGCCGACCGGCTTTAAAACGATTCAAAAGCAGGCCGTGCGGGACGCGTGCCGAAATCGGTGTGGGAGCGCTCCCAAGGTCCCCGCTATATGACTGCCCGTCAAGATCTGGCGCAGAACTTTCCGTACTCCGTACCGCCCCGGCCGGCCGGGCCGCGAGCCCGGCGCGACACCCGGCGCGGGAGTCGTGTCAGCCGTCGGGGACCGCGAGGCCGAGCCGGCGGGAACGGTCCGGGTCCGCGCTCACGGGACCGGCGGGACGGCCGCGCGCGGCAGGCACCCTGCGGGGCGCGCTCAACGGCGTTCCGCATCCGGCCGCGCCGCTGTCCGGCGGGGGCATCGGGGTGAAGCGGTTCTGGAAGAAGGCCGCGCCGGCTGCGCGCCTACTCCTCGGCCCGGGCGGCTTCCGCCTGCTCCTTGCTGCGCTTGCCGAGGACCACGGCCGCCGCGAGCGCGCTGCCGGCGAAGGCCAGCGCCACGGTCCACGGCTGGTCGAACCGGTGCCCCGTGGCGTGGTCCACCGAGTAACGGCCCGCTCCGGCGATGCCGATGGCGGCCGCGGTGAAGCCGAGGAACCCGGGGTACTCGTAGCCGCCCGCCTGGGCGAAGAACCCGGCGGGCGCGTGTACGGCGACGGCCCCGGCCATGGCTCCGGCGGCCGCCGCGCCCGCCGCGGGCGTGGCGAGCCCGAGGGCCAGCAGCAGTCCGCCGCCCGCCTCTCCGAGTCCGGCCGCGACCGCACTCTGCCGGCCGGGCTTGAAGCCCATGTGTTCCATGGCCGTCGCGGTCGCCTCCACCCCTCCGCCACCGAACCAGCCCAGCAGCTTCTGCGCGCCGTGCGCCGCCAGTACCGCGCCGGTGCCCGTACGCAGTACGAGCAGGCCGAGGTCCCGTCGGTTGATGGATGTCATGGAGGTCTCTCCCGTTCGGCGAGGGGACGCGTCTACTGGTCCACCTTCGTCAGGAAACGCTCCGTGCGCACCTCGGAGCCGCCGTCGGGGGCCGACGGCCACGGCCGTCGGCCTGTCAGCGCAGCAGCAGCTGGAGGCCGCCCAGTACGGTCGCTCCGATCACCAGCTGTTCGAAGAGCCGCTGGTTGATCCGGTCCGCACACATGCGGCCGAGGTAGGCACCCGGGACGACGAAGAGCACCAGGGCCGCGTCCAGCAGCAGGGACCGCAGGTCGATCAGGCCGAGGCCGACACTGAACGGCACCTTCGAGGTGTTGACGATCAGGAAGAACCACGCCGACGTCCCCAGGAAGCCGAGCTTCCGGAAGCCGGCGGAGAGCAGGTAGAGCGACATGACGGGGCCGCCCGCGTTGGCGACCATCGTGGTGAACCCGCCGAGCACACCGTACGAGCGGGCCTTGAGCCGGCCACCGCCCGATGCCGTGTCCGTCGCTGTCGCTGTCGCTGTCGAGGGATCCGCCTCCGGTTCCGGTTCAGATTCCGGGGATGCGCGGCGGCGCCACAGCGTCACCCCCGCCATCAGCAGCAGGATCGCGCCGATCGACATGCGTACGGCGTCGTCGTCGGCCCACAGCATGAACACCGCGCCGGCCACCACACCCGCCGCGACCGCCGGGAACAACCGCAGCAGGGTCGGCCAGTGGGCGTGCCGGCGGTAGACGAGGACCGCGATCAGGTCTCCGGCGATCAGGATGGGCAGCAGTACCCCGGTCGATTCCCGGGCCGGCAGCACGGCGGCGAAGACCGCGAGGCTGATCGTGTTGGCCCCGCTGACGGCGGTCTTCGAGAAGCCCACCAGGGCCGAAGCGGCGGCCAGTGCCGCGAATTGCCAGAGTGTGATGGTGTCCATGCCAGGGCTGACGCTACAGCCCGGCCGGTCCGGACCCTCCTCCGTCCCCGGGTGTCTCAGTCTGTGGAACCCGGCCGGCGTGCGCGCACGGCGCCCACGCCGTACACCGGCCCGGAGATCCAGGATTCCGACACCGTCGAGCGGATGCGCATCGCGGGCCGCATCGCCGCGCAGGCGATGGAG
>NZ_JBSFUB010000173.1:0-7838 GCF_053591575.1 Streptomyces altiplanensis
GCGTTCGCCCGCCGCGGGGGGGGTGGGGTGCCCGCCCGGCCGGTCTTCCGAGCCGTCCCGGCGGGGCCCCCCCCCGGGCCCCCCCCCGCGACGGGTGGTCCCCGCCATGTCCACCTCCACATCGGCGCCCTGTACGTTCTCGATCGTGCCTGCCGTTAAAAAGACCGCTCTGACGGTTCTCTCCGCCGCGCTGCTGCCCGCACTCACCGCCCTGCCCGCGCACGCGGCGACCGCGGACGACAAGCCCGGCGCCAGGCAGCCGAAGCCTCCCGCCCTGATGTCGACGGTCGGCGGCGCGCGGCTCGGGCAGCCCGGTACGCAGGTGGAGCTCGGCCCGGACGCACCCGTCCTCCCGAAGGAGCTGAGCGGCCGGTCGTGGATCGTCGCCGACGCCGAATCGGGCGACGTGCTCGCCTCGCACAACGCCCACTGGCGGCTGCCCCCCGCGTCCACCATGAAGATGCTCTTCGCGGACACGGTCCTGCCCCGGCTGCCCAAGTCGCAGGTGCACAAGGTGACGGACGAGGAGCTGGCGGACGTCGGTGAGGGCAGCAGCCTCGTCGGCATCAAGGAGGACCACACGTACTCCGTCCACGACCTGTGGCTCGGGGTGTTCCTGCGCTCCGGCAACGACGCCGTGCACGTCCTGTCGGAGATGAACGGGGGGTGGGACAAGACCGTCGTGGACATGCAGAAGCACGCGGACGAGCTCCAGGCGCTGGACACCACCGTCGTCTCACCCGACGGTTACGACGCGAAGAACCAGGTCAGCAGCGCGTACGACCTGACGCTCATCGCCCGCAGCGGCATGCAGAAGAAGGACTTCCGCGAGTACTGCTCGACGGTGAGCGCCACGTTCCCCGGCGAGAAGAAGAAGGGGAAGAAGCGCGAGAGCTTCGAGATCCAGAACACCAACCGCCTGCTGACCGGCGACCTGGGGGTCACCCCGTACAAGGGCATCGCGGGCGTCAAGAACGGCAACACCACGCACGCGGGAGCGACGTTCACCGGTGTCGCGCAACGCGGTGACAAGGTGCTGCTCGTCACCGTCATGAACCCGTCCGCGAGCGAGGGCCACGCCGTCTACAAGGAGGCCGCCCGTCTCCTCGACTGGGGCTTCGCGGCGTCGGGGAAGGCCGCCCCGGTGGGCGAACTGGTGCCGCCGAAGTCCGCCAGGACCGGCCGGGGGGCGCCGCCCGCCAAGGGCAGGGGGGACGGCGGGGAAACCGCCGGCGCCGCGCAGGACACGACGACCCGGCTCGCGGCGACCGACGGCGGCGCCAGTGGCATCGGTGCCGCGCTCGCGATCACGGGCGGTGCGCTGGTGGCGCTGGCCGCCGGGGTGTTCCTGGTCAACCGGCGCTGGCCACTGCCTGCCCTGTCGCGTCGCCGCCCGCGCCGCTAGCCGGCGCACCGGCGCCGGAGCCGGTCCCCTCCTCCTCCGCCCGTTCGCTGTCGTGCCGCGTCGCCGTCCAGGCGGCGCAGCACAGCAGCAGCTTCGCCGTGAGGTTGATCCACAGCAGCAGCGCGACGGGGACGCCGAACGCCCCGTACATGCTCTTCGCGGCGACGTCCTTCATGTAGCTGCCCAGCAGCAGCTTGAGCAGCTCGAAGCCGACCGCGCCGATGAGTGACGCCGTGATCAGCCGGTGCCTGACCGGGTGCACCCCCGGCAGCAGGGTCAGGACGTACAGCAGGATCAGGAAGTCCGCGCCGGCCGCGAGGGCGAGGGCGAGGATCTGCAGCAGCACGCCGCCCGCGCCGCTCTCGGAGAGGCCGGACCGCTCGGCGGTCCAGTCGACCGCCGTCGAACCGGCCGAGGAGGCCGCCCAGGACGCGAGCCCGATCGCTCCGAGGCCGCACAGCACCACGCCGTCCATGAGCTTGCGCACGACGGGGTTGCCCTCGTCCGTGTCGTCCAGGTCCCACACGGCCCGGAGGCACTCCCTCAGCGAGCCGACCCATCCGATGCCGGTGAAGAGCAGCAGGGCGCCGGCGACGAGGCCGATGGTGCCCGCGTTCTGCACGAGGGAGGCGAGGTCGAGCTGTCCGGAGATGCCGGGCACCTGCTCGGCGAGCTTGCTCTCCATGCGGTGCAGCTGCTCGTCGGAGAGCAGGGCCGCGCCGATCGAGGCGGTGACGGTGATCAGCGGGAAGAGCGCGAGGAAGCTGATGAAGGTGATCGCGGCGGCCAGCCGGGTCCAGTGGACGCGGTCGAGCGTCTCGTACGTACGCCATGCGTGGGTGACCGCCAGCCGCGTCACGAACGGGCCGACGACGGGCAGGTTCTTCAGCCAGTCCATGACGTGCGTCTACCCTCCGCGGCGGGAAACAGCGCGCTTTCACCCGCTCGTGTCCCGCGTCGCGGCCGTACGGTCCGGCCGTGGGCCTCTCCCCGGGTCAGGACCTCAGCGAAGGCGCCGCGGGCTGGTCCACGGGTGAGTTCTGGGCCGGCACCACGCTCGCGGCACGGCCCCCGAACATGTACTCGCGGAGCTTGCGCCACACGCCGTCCGCGCCCTGCTCGTACAGCGCGAAACCGGCGCAGGCCCACTGCGCCTCGTACGCGGAAAGCTCCTCGTACGCCCGGTCCATGCCCTCTTCGGAGATGCCGTGGGCGACCGTGACGTGCGGGTGGTACGGGAACTGGAGCTCGCGCACGAGCGGACCCGACGCGTCCCTGACCCGCTTCTGGAGCCAGGAGCAGGCCGCCGCGCCCTCGACGACCTGCACGAAGACGACCGGGGAGAGCGGGCGGAACGTGCCCGTGCCCGACAGGCGCATCGGGAAGGCGCGCCCGGACGACGCGACCTGCGCGAGGTGGGCGTCGACGGCGGGCAGCAGCTCCGCGTCGACCTCGGTGGGCGGGAGGAGGGTGACGTGTGTGGGGATGCCGTGTGCGGCAGGGTCCCCGAAGCTCGCGCGCCGCTCCTGGAGCAGGCTGCCGTACGGCTCCGGGACCGCGATCGAAACGCCGAGCGTTACGGTCCCCACGTCGTTCTCCTCCGTCGTCGTCCTGTACGTCCTGTGGCGGTGGTGCGGTGTGCCTGTGTGCAGTGTGGCGGGAGCGCCGCCCTTGTGGCCAGAGCCCTTGGTCGGGGCACTGGTCCGGACCTTGGTCCCGGTCCGGACCAGTCGCTCGCGCTCAGTGCTTGGCGGGCAGCAGACCGAGCTTCTCGTAGGTCTGGGCGAGGGTCTCCGCGGCGACCGTACGGGCCTTCTCGGCGCCCTTGGCCAGGATCGAGTCCAGCGTCTCCGGGTCCCCCAGATATTCCTGGGTGCGGGTCCGGAACGGCGTGACGAACTCCACCACCACCTCGGCGAGGTCCGTCTTGAGCGCGCCGTACATCTTGCCCTCGTACTTCTTCTCCAGGTCGGCGACGGACTCACCGGTGAGCGTGGAGTAGATCGAGAGGAGGTTGCTGACGCCCGGCTTCTCCACGGCGTCGTACCGGATCACGGTGTCCGTGTCCGTGACCGCGCTCTTGATCTTCTTGGCGGTCGCCTTGGGCTCGTCGAGCAGGTTGATCAGACCCTTCGGCGTCGACGCCGACTTGCTCATCTTGATCGCCGGGTCCTGGAGATCGAAGATCTTCGCCGTCTCCTTGAGGATGTACGGCGCCGGGACGGTGAACGTGTCGCCGAAGCGGCCGTTGAAGCGCTCGGCGAGGTCGCGGGTCAGCTCGACGTGCTGGCGCTGGTCCTCACCGACGGGGACCTCGTTGGCCTGGTAGAGCAGGATGTCCGCGACCTGGAGGACCGGGTACGTGAAGAGGCCGACGGTGGCGCGGTCGGCGCCCTGCTTGGCGGACTTGTCCTTGAACTGCGTCATGCGGGAGGCCTCGCCGAATCCGGTGAGGCAGTTCATGACCCAGCCGAGCTGGGCGTGCTCGGGCACGTGGCTCTGGACGAAGAGCGTGCAGCGGTCCGGATCGAGGCCGGCGGCCAGCAGCTGGGCGGCGGCGAGACGGGTGTTGGCGCGCAGTTCGACGGGGTCCTGCGGAACGGTGATCGCATGCAGGTCGACGACCATGTAGAAGGCGTCGTGCGATTCCTGCAGGGCGACCCACTGGCGCACGGCGCCAAGGTAGTTGCCGAGGTGGAACGAGCCTGCGGTGGGCTGGATGCCGGAGAGCACGCGAGGACGATCAGAGGCCATGGACTCATTCTCTCAGGTGTGGAACCCCACTCGGTTCTCCGGTGCATCAAGAGAGTGAGGACGCGGGAGGGGACCCCGGAGGGGGGCCGCATCGGCATCGACGATGCTGCGGCGATCGCGCGCGTACGGTCCGGGGAGCCCGAGGCGTACGCGGAACTGGTGCGCGCCCACACGGGAATCGCGCTCAGGGCGGCGGTGGCCCTCGGAGCCGGTGCGGACGCGGAAGACGTGGTGCAGGCGGCCTTCTTCAAGGCGTACCAGTCGCTGGGACGCTTCAGGGAGGGCCCGGCCTTCCGGCCCTGGTTGCTCCGTATTGTCGCGAATGAGACGAAAAACACATTTCGCTCCGCAGGGCGGCTGCGGGCCGCGACGGGGCGGGAGGCGGCGCTGCTCGGCCCCGGGCCGGTGATGCCGGAGTCGGCCGACCCGGCGGCGGTGCTGGCGGAGGAGCGGCGGGCGCTGCTGCTGGCGGCGCTGGGTGGGCTGAACGAGGATCAGCGCCGGGTCGTCACGTACCGCTACCTGCTGGAGAGAGGCGAGGCGGAGACGGCGGAGGCGCTGGGATGGCCGCGGGGCACGGTGAAGTCCCGGCTGAACCGGGGGCTGCGGAAGCTGGGGCGGATCCTGCCGGGGCAGCGGGAAGGGCGGGAAGGGGGTGATGGGCAGGGGTGAGAAGCACTCGGACGGGCTACCGGACGGGCCCCGGAAGGAGCAGTGGCAGGAGCGGCAGGAGGAGTCGCGGGAGGAGTTGCGCGGGCTGGGGCGGCTGAAGGGGAGCCCGCGGGACCCGCCGGAGCCGCGAGGCCCCGGCTCCGGCGGGGCCGCGTCGTCAACCCACCGACGGGTGAAGGACGTCAGTCCGTGGGGAGGCCCGGCGCCGGGAAGGCGTCCATGAGGTCGGCCACCTCCGCGCGGATCGCCGTGAGCGCCTCCTCGTCACCGGTGCGGGCGGCGGTGACGCCCCGGTCGATCCAGCCGGCGACGGCCGGCATGTGCTCCGTACCGAGACCGCGCGAGGTGAGGGAGGGGGTGCCGATGCGGACGCCGGAGGGGTCGAACGGCTTCCTGGGGTCGTACGGGACGGTGTTGTAGTTGACGACGATCCCGGCCCGGTCGAGCGCCTTCGCCGCCACCTTGCCCGGCACGTCCTTGGGGGTGAGGTCCATCAGGATCAGGTGGTTGTCGGTGCCGCCCGAGACCAGGTCGAAGCCGCGCGCGAGCAGCGCCTCGGCGAGCGCCCCGGCGTTGGCGACGACCGCGTGCGCGTAGTCGCGGAAGGAGGGCTGGGCCGCCTCGTGGAGGGCGACGGCGACGGCCGCGGTGGTCTGGTTGTGCGGGCCGCCCTGGAGGCCGGGGAAGACCGCCTTGTCGATGGCCCTGGCGTGCTCCTCACGGGACATCAGCATCGCGCCGCGCGGGCCGCGCAGGGTCTTGTGGGTGGTCGTGGAGATCACGTCGGCGTGCGGGACCGGGGACGGGTGGGCACCGCCCGCGATCAGTCCGGCGATGTGCGCGATGTCCGCGACGAGTACGGCGCCGGACTCGCGGGCGATCTCCGCGAAGGCCGCGAAGTCGATGGTGCGGGGAAGGGCGGTGCCACCGCAGAAGATCAGCTTCGGGCGCTCCTTGAGGGCGAGTTCGCGCACCTCGTCGAAGTCGACGAGGCCGGTGTCGGGGCGTACGCCGTACTGGACGCCGCGGAACCACTTGCCGGTGGCCGAGACGCCCCAGCCGTGGGTGAGGTGGCCGCCCATCGGCAGGGCCATGCCCATCACGGTGTCGCCGGGCTCGGCGAAGGCGAGGTAGACGGCGAGGTTGGCGGGCGAGCCGGAGTAGGGCTGGACGTTGGCGTGCTCGACGCCGAACAGGGCCTTGGCGCGGGTGGTGGCGAGCAGCTCGACCTGGTCGATGTTCTGCTGGCCCTCGTAGTAGCGCCGGCCCGCGTAGCCCTCGCTGTACTTGTTCTGCAGGACGGTGCCGGAGGCTTCGAGCACGGCCTGCGAGACGTAGTTCTCGCTGGGGATCAGGCGCAGGGTTTTGGCCTGGAGCTGTTCCTCGGCGCCGACCAGTGCGGCGATCTCGGGGTCCGTGGCGGACAGGGCGGGGTGGCTGAGCGGGAGAGTCATGGCGTCCTCCGGGGCGAGCGGGTGGGTGTCCGGTCGTGATCCCGGGGTGCCCAGGCGGGCGGCACCTCGTGCTGGGGTTCCCCGCGCGGCTTCCCCGCGGTCCGTTCCGCGTACGCCAGTCGCCGTGCGTACCGCCACCCTAGCGGCCTCGCCGCCACGCATGGTTTCTTCGTCCGGCATACGAGCGACGATAGAAAGGGGCGTCGTTCCCGCCCCTCGCCGGATGGATTTGTCTCGACGATCGGAGACCCCGTGCCGACCACCCAAGCCGCCATCACCTCTGCGGAGGCGCACAGCGCGCACAACTACCATCCTCTCCCCGTCGTCGTCACCTCGGCGGAGGGTGCCTGGATGACCGATGTCGAGGGGCGCCGCTACCTCGACATGCTCGCCGGGTACTCCGCGCTCAACTTCGGCCACGGCAACCGCCGGCTCATCGACGCCGCCAAGGCGCAGCTGGACAGAGTGACGCTGACCTCGCGGGCCTTCCACCACGACCGGTTCGCCGAGTTCTGCGCGCGACTCGCCGAGCTGTGCGGCATGGACATGGTGCTGCCGATGAACACCGGGGCCGAGGCGGTGGAGACCGCCGTGAAGACGGCCCGCAAGTGGGGCTACAAGGTGAAGGGCGTGATGGACGGCACGGCGAAGATCGTCGTCGCGGCCAACAACTTCCACGGCCGCACGACGACCGTCGTCAGCTTCTCGACGGACCACGAGGCCCGCGCGGACTTCGGCCCCTACACGCCGGGCTTCGAGATCGTCCCGTACGGCGACCTGACGGCGCTCGACGCCGCGGTGACCGACAACACCGTGGCCGTGCTGCTCGAACCCATCCAGGGCGAGGCGGGGGTCCTGGTGCCGCCGGCCGGCTACCTGGCGGGCGTACGGGAGCTGACCCGCGAGCGGAACGTGCTCTTCATCGCGGACGAGATCCAGTCGGGCCTCGGGCGTACGGGCAAGACCTTCGCCTGTGAGCACGAGGGCGTGGTCCCGGACATGTACGTCCTGGGCAAGGCGCTGGGCGGCGGTGTCGTGCCGGTGTCCGCGGTCGTGTCGTCGGCCGAGGTGCTGGGCGTCTACCGGCCGGGCGAGCACGGTTCGACGTTCGGCGGGAACCCGCTGGCCTGCGCGGTGGCGCTGGAGGTCGTCGCGATGCTGCGCACCGGTGAGTTCCAGGAGCGCGCCACCGAGCTCGGCGACCACCTCCACCAGAAGCTGGGGCTGCTGGTGGGCGGCGGCGCGGTGGAGGCGGTGCGCGGCCGCGGGCTGTGGGCGGGCATCGACATCGCCCCGTCGCTCGGCACCGGCCGGCAGATCTCCGAGAAGCTGATGGACCGGGGCGTCCTGGTCAAGGACACCCACGGTTCGACGATCCGGATCGCCCCGCCGCTGGTGATCAGCAAGGAGGACCTGGACTGGGGCCTCGACCAGCTCGGCGCGGTGCTGGAGGGCCGGGGGTAGGCGGGTCCGTGCCCGCTTCCGCGCCCACATCGAGATCGCCAAGCGGCGCGGCAAGGCGCTCGTCATCCACGACCGCGAGGCGCACGAGG
>NZ_JBSFUB010000174.1:0-7662 GCF_053591575.1 Streptomyces altiplanensis
CCAGATCTCCGCGGGCACTGACGTCTCACATCGGGCCTCGACGCAGTACCGGAAGAGATACCGCCGGTAGGCCGGCGCCACGCCGGTACGGGGGTGATGCCCTCTCGTGTCCTCGGCCGCCGGACGGGCGGGGAGGCCGCCGCGCCTACGCTGTTGCCGAGCCCGCCGCCGCGTCCGCCGCCTGCGCCCTCAGCGCCCGCTCGATGCCCGAGCGGGACTCCGAGACCAGGCGGCGCAGGGCCGCGCCCGGGTCCGCCGACGCCAGCCACGCGTCCGTCGCGTCCAGCGTTTCCCGGGAGACCTGCACCGCCGGGTACAGGCCGACCGCGATCTGCTGCGCCATCTCGTGGCTGCGCGACTCCCAGATGCCCTTGACCGCCGCGAAGTACTTCTCCGTGTACGGCGCGAGCAGCTCACGCTGGTCGGTCTGGACGAAGCCGCCGATCACGGCCTCCTGCATGGAGTTCGGGAGCTTGTCGGACTCGATGACCGAGGCCCACGCCTCCGCCTTCGCCTCGGCCGTCGGCCGCGCGGCCCGCGCCGACGCGGCGTGCAGTTCGCCCGCCGACGTCCTGTCGCGCTCCAGCTCCGCCGCGATCACCTTCTCGTCCGCGCGGCCCGTGGCCGCCAGCCGCCCGACGAACGCCCAGCGCATCTCGGTGTCGACGGCCAGCCCCTCCAGCGTCTGCGTGCCGTCCAGCAGGCCCTGGAGGACGTCGAGCTGCTCGTCGGTACGGGCCGTCGCGGCGAACGCCCGCGCCCACGCCACCTGGTGGTCGCTGCCCGGCTCGGCCGCGCGCAGGTGCTCCAGCGTCGCCGCCGTCCACCGCGCCAGACCCGTCTCGCGCCACTCGGGCGCCGCGTACAGCTCCAGCGCCAGCTTCGCCTGGCGGTGCAGGGACTGCACCACGCCGATGTCCGACTCCTTGCCGATGCCCGACAGGACCAGCGCGAGGTAGTCGCGGGTGGCGAGCTCGCCGTCGCGCGTCATGTCCCACGCGGCCGACCAGCACAGCGCGCGCGGCAGCGACTCGGTGAAGTCGCCGATGTGCGCGGTGACCATGGCCAGCGAGTCCTCGTCCAGGCGCACCTTGGCGTACGACAGGTCGTCGTCGTTGAGGAGGATCACGGCCGGGCGGGGCGTTCCCGCCGGGAGGGGGACCTCGGTCAGCTCGGCGGCGTCGACGTCCATCTCGATCCGGTTCGTACGGACCAGCCGGCCCGCGCCGTCCAGGTCGTAGCAGCCCACCGCGATGCGGTGCGGACGGAGAGTGGAGGCGCCCTTCGCGCCCGCCGGGAGCGCCGGGGCCTCCTGCCGGACGGCGAAGGACGTGATGGTGCCGTCCGCGGCCGTCTCGATCTCCGGGCGGAGGATGTTGATGCCGGCCGTCTCCAGCCACGCCTTCGACCAGGTCTTCAGGTCGCGGCCGGACGTCTTCTCCAGCGCGCCGAGCAGGTCGGGCAGGCGCGTGTTCCCGAAGGCGTGCGCCTTGAAGTACGCCTGCACGCCCTTGAAGAACTCGTCCTGGCCGACGTACGCGACGAGCTGCTTGAGCACCGACGCGCCCTTGGCGTACGTGATGCCGTCGAAGTTGACCAGCACGTCGTCCAGGTCACGGATCTCGGCCATGATCGGGTGCGTCGAGGGGAGCTGGTCCTGGCGGTACGCCCAGGTCTTCTCCGAGTTGGCGAACGTCGTCCACGCGTGCGGCCACTTGGAGCCCGCCGCGTGCGCCTGGCAGGCGACCGACGTGTACGTGGCGAACGACTCGTTCAGCCACAGGTCGTTCCACCACTCCATGGTGACCAGGTCGCCGAACCACATGTGCGCCAGCTCGTGCAGGATGGTCTCGGCGCGCCGCTCGTACGCCGCGTCCGTCGTCCGCGAGCGGAAGATGTACTGGTCGCGGATGGTCACCGCGCCCGCGTTCTCCATCGCGCCCGCGTTGAACTCCGGCACGAAGAGCTGGTCGTACTTCGCGAAGGGGTACGCGTAGTCGAACTTCTCCTGGAACCAGTCGAAGCCCTGCCGCGTGACGTCGAAGATCTCGTCCGCGTCCAGGAACTCGGCCAGGGAGGGACGGCAGTAGATGCCCAGCGGGACGCTCTGGCCGTTCGCGTTCTCGTACGAGCTGTGGACGGAGTGGTACGGGCCGGCGATCAGCGCGGTGATGTACGTCGAGATGCGCGGCGTCGGCTCGAAGACCCAGATGTCGTCCTCCGGCGCCTCGGGCGTCGGGGAGTTCGAGATCACCGTCCAGCCGGACGGCGCCTTCACGGTGAACTGGAAGGTCGCCTTCAGGTCGGGCTGCTCGAACGACGCGAAGACGCGCCGCGCGTCCGGCACCTCGAACTGGGTGTAGAGGTACGCCTGCTGGTCCACCGGGTCGACGAAACGGTGCAAACCCTCGCCCGTGTTCGTGTACGCGCAGTCGGCGACGACCTTCAGCTCGTTCGGGCCGGCCTCCAGGTGCTTGAGGGTGATGCGGGAGTCCCGGAAGACGGCGGCGACGTCCAGCGACTTCCCGTTCAGCACGACCTGGTGCACGGCGGGCGCCACCAGGTCGATGAACGTCTGCGCGCCGGCCTCGGCGGACTCGAAACGCACGGTGGTCACGGAACGGTAGATGCCGCCCTCCTGCGCGCCGCTCAGATCGAGTTCGATCTCGTACGCGTCGACGGTGAGCAGGCTCGCCCGCTGCTGGGCCTCTTCGCGGGTCAGATTCGTGCCAGGCACCCGGTCATCTCCTCGGTATGTGTCGTTTTCCGTCATCCTTCCACGCCGCTTCCGTCATGACCGCAGAGTCAGCTCGCAGCTGACAGAGCACGATGTCCGAAGTCCGCCGGTACGGCGCAGCTACCGTGGCGAAGCTGGACACATGACGTTCCATACCGCCCGCCCCATCGAGCCCGCCGCCCTCAAGCAGCTGCGGGACACCGACGACGCCGGCCGCGCCTGCGCCCCGTACACCGACGGGGAGGGAGGCGCCCCGCTGCGCTGCTGCCTGCGGCTCAGCGAGCCCGGCGAACACATCGCGCTCGTCTCGTACGCGCCGCTGCGCCGCTGGGCGGCCGGAGCCTGGGCCAGGCCCGGGGCGTACGACGAACAGGGCCCCGTCTTCATCCACGCGCAGGAGTGCGAGGGGCCGGCCCGGACCGGGGGCTACCCCTTCGCCCGCCCCGGCGCCCTGCGCACCGTGCGCCGCTACAACGCCGACGGGCACATCGTCGGCGGCCGGCTCCTGGAGCTCCCGGACGACACGACGGCGGGCTTCGACGCCGCGTTCGCCGAGGCCTTCGCCGACCCGGAGGTGGCGCTCGTGCACATCAGGGCGGTGGAGTACGGCTGCTTCCACTTCGAGGTGCGCCGAGCGTGACCCGTCCCCACCCGGCCGTACGCGGCAGCGGCCCCAGCCGGGTGGCAAGCCTGGTCGTACCTGAGTAGCATCGGTGGTATGAAGATCAGTGTGAGCCTGCCGCAGGAGGACGTGACCTTCGTCGACGCGTACGCGGCCGAGACGGAGGCGGAGTCCCGCTCCGCGGTGATACATGCCGCGATCGAGCTGCTGCGCACCTCCCGGCTGGAGTCGGACTACGCGGCCGCGTTCGAGGAGTGGGACGCGAGCGAGGACGCGGCGTTCTGGGACCGGACCGCCGGGGACGGGCTGGCCGATGCGCAGAGGTGAGATCTACCTGATCGACTACGACCCGGTGCGCGGCAGCGAGGTGAACAAGGCCCGCCCCTCGGTGGTCGTGTCGAACGACGCGGCCAATCAGACCGTCCGGCGCATGGGCAAAGGCGTGATCACCGTTGTCCCGGTGACGTCGAACACGTCGCGGGTCTTCCCGTTCCAAGTTCTCCTGCCGGCCGGGGAATGCCACCTCGCGAAGGATTCCAAGGCCCAGTGCGAGCAGGTCCGCGCGGTCGCGGTGGAGCGGGTGCTGCACCGCATCGGCACGGTTCCCCCTCAGCGCATGGCCGAACTCGACACAGCCCTGCGGCGGCACCTGGCTCTCTGAGGAACACCCGCGTCGGCGCCGGCACAGCGGCATCGCCCCGCGCCGGGCGGACGTACGACGGCGGGGCGGGACTCCCGTACCGGAGAGTCCCGCCCCGCCGTCGTGACGGAAGAGGATCAGCCCTTGAGCTCGGCCGCGACCAGCTCGGCGATCTGCACGGCGTTGAGCGCCGCGCCCTTGCGGAGGTTGTCGCCGGAGAGGAAGAGCGCCAGGCCGTTCTCGGCGGTCTCGTCGCGGCGGATGCGGCCGACGTACGAGACGTCCTGGCCGGCGGCCTGGAGCGGGGTCGGGATCTCGGACAGGGCGACGCCCGGGGCCCCGGCGAGCAGCTCGGTCGCGCGCTCGACGCTCAGCGGGCGCTCGAAGCGGACGTTGACCTGGAGCGAGTGGCCGGAGAAGACCGGGACGCGCACGCAGGTGCCGGAGACCTTGAGCTCCGGGATCTCCAGGATCTTGCGGGACTCGTTGCGGAGCTTCTGCTCCTCGTCGGTCTCGAAGGAGCCGTCGTCGACGATCGAGCCGGCCAGCGGCAGCACGTTGTAGGCGATGGGGCGCTTGTAGACACCGGGCTCGGGGAAGTCCACGGCGTCGCCGCTGTGGGTCAGCTCGGCGGCGTGGTCCACGACCTTCTTGATCTGGCCGTCGAGCTCGGCGACACCGGCCAGGCCCGAGCCGGACACGGCCTGGTAGGTGGTGGCGACCATCGCGGTCAGGCCGGCCTCGGCGTGCAGCGGCTTGAGGACGGGCATCGCGGCCATCGTGGTGCAGTTCGGGTTCGCGATGATGCCCTTGGGGCGGTTCGCCACCGCGTGCGGGTTGACCTCGGAGACGACCAGCGGCACCTCGGGGTCGCGGCGCCAGGCGGAGGAGTTGTCGATCACGACGGCGCCCTGCGAGGCGACCTTCTCGGCCAGCGCCTTGGAGGTCGCGCCGCCGGCGGAGAAGAGCACGATGTCCAGGCCGGAGTAGTCGGCCGTCGACGCGTCCTCGACGGTGATGTCCCTGCCCTGCCACTCGATCGTGGAGCCCGCGGAACGGGCGGAGGCGAAGAGGCGCAGCTCGTCGGCCGGGAATGCGCGCTCGGCCAGAATCCTGCGCATGACTGTGCCGACCTGACCGGTGGCTCCGACGATTCCGACCCTCACGGGGACTCCTTCGTACGTACGAACGTGGCGCTGGGCGCTTGACCTGGTGCTGTCCATAATGCGTATGTCCTGGGCCGCCTTGTCCAATCCATTGTCCGGCCCCTGGACCGGGTGACCGTTCTCACGGCCTTCGTGCCCCCGTCACACGGCCGTCACCGGATCTCCAGGCTCCACGCGCCACCGGTCCTGATCTGCAGAAAACCGGTGGGGAACGTGTGCAGCCCGGGGGCGGTGGTGATCCGCCGCACCGGCTCCAGACGCTCGTCGAGCGCCCAGACGACGGGCAGGTCCAGGGCGCCCCTGGGCTCGTGTGTGAGCATCATCCCGGTTTCGGGTCCGGTGTGGCGTACGACGGTGTACCCCTGCCCGGAGACCCGGCCCCCGGCCGCCCGGTCGAGGACCGGGGCGGTCGCGGCCGTCGTCGGGTCGAGCTGCCAGCCGGTCGCCCCGGACGCGGTGACCAGGACGTAGCAGTGGCCCGCCTCCGTCACCCACAGCGGGCCGGTGACCGGCCGGCGCCGGCCCTGGGTGTCGGCGGAGATCACCGTCTTGCCGTGGGTCTGGACGGTACGGGTGGAGAGCGGGTCGTCGTCGGACGTGGTGCGGCGCAGGCCCAGCAGCGCGGGCGGGCCGTCGTAGCGGAAGACCGCGCTGCCGACGCCCTGCACCGGGCCGGTGAGCGCCGGGGCCTGGCCGGCGGGCAGCAGCCGCAGGGACCAGTCGACGGCGTGGTCGACGCGCAGCCGCACCTCGGGCTCGCCCTTGCGGAACAGGAGGGTGCGGCCCTGCTCGCCGTTGTCGGCGCCGCTTAGGAAGCGGTCCTCGTCGTCGTACTCGTCGAGCATCGTGACGGTGTGGCCGAAGAGCGCGCCGTCGCTGCGGATCGCGTACTCCAGGACGGCCGGGCGGCCCGGGTCCGGGTTGACGAGGGTGAGCGTGGTCCCGCCGCGGCCCTGGTGGACGCCGGTGGCCCGGGCGACGGCCGGATCGAAGACGGGCAGCGGGCGGGGGGTGAGCGACCAGGGGCCGTCCGCCTCGACGGTGATCACCAGGGGGCCGGTCGTGAGGGGCACGGTCTGCCGCAGCGGGCCGGTCTCGTTGACGAGGAGGTCGCTGCGGTCCTTGAACCGGTCGGCGCTGTCACTGCTGCACACGCCGAAGTAGCCGCCCTCGTCCTCGTCGCCCGCGAACTCCACGTCGAGGTCGGCCACCGGGCCGCTGTAGACGAGGACCTCGGGTCCGAAGCCGCGGATCCCCTCCGTCATGTCGCGTGCGACCGAGAGCGGCTGGACCATCAGGGTCCAGTCGTTGTCCGCGTCGATCCTCAGCCGCAGCGGGCGGTCGGCGCGGTTCTGGACGAGCGCCCGGCCGCGGAAGGTGGTGAGGGTGGTGTTGAACAGCAGCTCGTCGTCCTTGTTGCGGTGGTCGAGCGTCTCGACGCAGAAGTAGCCGTCCTCCTCGTGCCACGCCTCGACGATCACCGGGCCGGGCGGGACGGGGGCGTCGACGGTGACGACGTCGTTGCCGTGGCCCCGGCGTACGAAGGAGGGGAACTGGGGGCCGAAGGAGTGGGGGACGCGATCCTGTGCGGGCGAGGCGGGAGCGTGGGAGGCCGGAGCATGCGCGGCGGGGGTGTGCGCGGCAGGGGTGTGCGCGGCGGCCGGCGCTGGCGCGGGCGCCGCGTCCTGGGGCGCCGCGCCGCCCCCCTCGACCGCGATACCGAAGTCGGTCGCGAGCCCGGCGAGCCCGGACGCGTACCCCTGCCCGACCGCGCGGAACTTCCAGCCGCCGCCGCGCCGGTAGAACTCCCCGATCACGAAGGCCGTCTCGGTCGTCGCGTCGTTCACCGCGTAGAGCGCGACCGGCGCCCCGCCGCCGGTGAGGACCTGGACGTACAGCCCCGGTACGGAGCCGAAGACCCCGCCGTCGCAGGAGCCGGCTATCACCACCCGCTGCACCTCGGGTCCCAGGCGCGGCAGATCGGCCTCCAGCCACTCGGCGAGCTGCCCGTTGCCCTCGTTGGTGCCCAAGTGCCGCACGGTGCCCGACGGGTGGTGCGGCTGGTTGTAGAAGACCAGGTCGGCGTCGCCGCGTACCTTGCCGTTCGCGTCCAGCAGGAGGGCCGACGCGTCCACGGCCGGGGCTCCGGCGACGTTCTGACGGCAGACGGCCACGCGGAGAAGTTCGCTGGGCACAGGGATGTTGGCGCCCTTGGTGATGTGCGTCATGGGGTCATCGTGGCAGTGGAGATGGTGCGTAGTCGATGTGAAGCCGGTGTGCAGTTCGCGTTCTTGCGGACCGAAGTCACCGGGGCGGTGCCCGAGGGAAGCACACGCGGCGCCAGACCTGCCTGCTCCAGGCGGGCCTTGATCGCCGCGGTGGTGCGGAACTCCTGATTGCCGAGCTCGGGGCGACCATGTGCTGGGCCAGTCCGAGACCGGGCGACATGTCCTCGAAGTCCTGCCCGTCGCCCCAGTCGCCCTCGACCTCGCTCATC
>NZ_JBSFUB010000175.1:0-7608 GCF_053591575.1 Streptomyces altiplanensis
CCGCTACGAGAAACGCGCCTACATCTACCTCGGCACCGTCACCCTCGCAGCCCTCATCATCTGGCTCCGAACATGATCCGAGAAACAGTGCCTAGCGCCATGTGAGCTGCCACAATCCGCCGTTGGCCAGGGTCAGGCCTTCGTCGAACCAGGAGTCGGGCAGCGCCACGCACCGGCTCACCCGGCCAGAGGACAGATGTGCCCTCTGTACCCAGGACTGTCCGTACAGGCCGGAGCTCTCGTACAGCGAGCCGGCCAGAACTTCCAGGCCCTCTGTGAAGGCGTTGGCGTCATGCGGCAGTACCTGGTCCGCTCTACAGGTACGCCCCCGAGCCACCGTCACGGATCATGCCGTCGGCACAAGGGTAGCTACACCGGGGCGAGCAGGTCGCCGTGGTCGAGGGCCTCGCGCAGTACGACGGAGATCGCCTCAGGCAGCAGGTTCACGGCGGCGAGGGCTTCGGAGGTGAGGGGGATCTCTTCGAGGAGGTACTCTCCGCGGTCGTCCCGCTGGAACTCGGGGCCGCTGCGGTCGGCGAAGTTCCACGTCTTGATGCGGGCGAGGTAGAAGTACTCGGTCTCGCCGGATGGGTTCTTCAGCTGGTGGAACGGGCGCACGATCTCCGCCTCGCCGGCAATCTCTTCGCGGATCTCGCGCAGGAGCGCGGTCTCGTGGTTGGCATCGGTGTCTTCGACGCCGCCTCCGACGACCACCCAGTAGGGGGCGCGTCCGGGTCGGACGCGCTTCATCAGGAGGGTGGTGTTGGCCGGGGTGATCAGAATGGCGCGGACGCGCTGCTTCACGGGCTCGGTCTCCCTTGTGGCTGGGGTGGGGCGGTGGTCTAGTTCATGAGCCAGCCGCCGTCGATGTGCAACGACTGGCCGGTGATGAACGATGCGGACGGGCCGGCGAGGAAGGCGATGGCGGCGGCGACGTCGTCGGGCTGTCCTCGTCGGGGGACGCACTGGCGGGCGATCTGGTCTTCGGGGCGTGCGCGATGGTGGGCGGGCAGGGTGTTCTCGGCGTCGACCTGGATGGCGCCGGGGACGACAGTGTTCACGCAGATGCCGTGGGGGCCAAGTTCCCTGGCCAGGGACCGGGAGAAACCGATCAGGCCGGCCTTGGCGGTGCTGTAGGCGGTCAGTCCGGGGCGTCCAGCACGGGCGTTGACGCTGGAGACGTTGATGATGCGGCCCCACTGCCGGCGGACCATCCCGGGGGTGACGGCGTGGCTGGCGCGGTAGTGAATGGTCAGGTTGACGTCGAGAGCGCTCGCCCAGGCCCGCTCGTCGGTCTCCTCCCATGAGTGGCGCGGGTAGGCGCCGGCGTTATTGACCAGGATGTCGACCGGGCCGATTTCGCTGGTCACCTGGCTGACCATCAGGCCGACCGCGTCCGGATCGGTGAGGTCGGCGCTCACCTCGATGCCGTCAGATCCGAGGCGTCGTACCTCGGCCAGGACGCTGCGTGTCTCGTTGATCTGGGTGAAGTGGCTGATGGCGACGGTGGCACCGGCGGCGGCGAGCGCTCTGGTGGTGGCCGCGCCGATCCCGGTCGCGGCGCCGGTGACCAGGGCGACGCGCCCCTGGAGGGGGCGGGCCGTGAGAGGGAGGTCGAGCAGGGGCGTGGTCACTGTGCCTCCGCGGGGCTGGTGAGGGCGGCAAGGGGACGGGTGTGCGTGAACGGAGCGTTGTCTGCAAGGTGCTGGGCCTGGACGAGTTTGGCCAGGAGCAGCAGCAGGTCGGTGGTGGTGAGCAGGTGGGGCGGGATGACGCCAAGGACGCGGAGGGTGAGGAACGGGGTGAGCGCAGGCAGTTGCCGGTCGGGAGGTAGGGCAGCTGCGTCGCCGAGGTCGGTGGTGAGACGGGCGAGGAGGCGGGTGAGGGCGGCGTGCCGTCCTGGCCCGATGGGCCAGGTGGAGTGGATGTCCAGCCGCCGGTGCCGGGCGGACAGCTCGGCATGCTCGACGGCGGGGACCGCGACCGGGGGGAGGTGGTGGGGCAGGGTGCGGGTGTAGACGTCCGGCTGGTAGATGGGGACGAGCCAGCCGCCGAGAGCGAGGAGGTACCACAGGAGGTTGGCGATCTCGCCGGCCAGGGCGTTGCGGCCGGCGTACTCGAAGTCGAGCCAGCACGCCCCGGCAGCGCTGGCGGCGATGTTGGGTTCGGTCGGATCGCCTTGGGTGACGGCGGTGGCCCACTGGCTGTCGGGGTGCAGCGCGGTGCGCGCGGCGTCAATCGCGGCGGGCACGTCGAGGATGAGCGGGATGTCGTTGACGGTGGCGGTGTAGCCGGTGAGTGAGGCGACCGGGATCCGCTCGCCGGTGCGGGTGTCGGGGAGGGTGAGGCCCGGGTCCAGGTACCAGGTGTCGATGCGGCTGGCAGGGCGGATGCGGTCGGCGTAGAGCGCGGGCACGCAGGCCGACAGGGGCAGGGTGCGGCCGGTCGCGGCGGCCGCAGCAATCAGGTCGTCGCAGACGACGTCGATGAGGTTGGCGACCTCGGAGGGGTCGGCGCGGCCGTGGTCGGCGAGCGAGATAAGGTCGCCGAGCAGGATCCGGCAGCGACCGGAGGCAAAGACGTTCTCGTACGTGATCACGTCGGTGTGGGCATCGAGGAGGGTGCGGTCGAGGAGGGCGGGGACCTGGAGGCGGCCGGCGACCTGGAACCAGCCGAACTCCTCCGCCGTCGCCTTCTCGATGGGGAGCGCCTTGCGGAAGTGGGGTGCTGCCGGGTGGGTGGTCATGCCGCGGCCTCGACGGTCGGCATGGTGGTCATCCAGTGGTCGAGGACGAGCTGCGCGAGGTCCTGGGCGGCGGCGCGGTCGGTGCGGGCGTGCTGCACCAGGTCCTCGTGCCGCTCGTTGGTGTCATGGATGAGGAGGTCCAGGGCCTCCGAGTCCCCTGCGCACTCGACGCCGTCAAAGCGGAGCAGGACCTTGGCGAGCAGCGCCGTCACCTTGAACAGGGCGCGCAGGTCCGGGGCGCCCTTCAGGAGCTGGCGGCGGATCTCGACGGCCGACTGCACGCCGACCTCCATGCTTGCGGCGACGTCGTCAGCGAGCGGCGGGGCCGGGATCGTCAGGCCCGGGCGGGCCCACAGCGGGAGCAGTGAGCCGGCACCGAGGAGGGTCAGGACGTGCAGCAGGCGCGAGGTGACCGCGCCTGCCCGGCACTCGGCCTGGCTCAGGACGGTCAGACCGAGCTTCACATCACCGAGTTCGCTCCGGACCTCCGTAAGGGCCTGACGCAGATCAGCGGTGCGGTCGGGCTCGGCGATGACGAACACGTCCAGATCGGACCAGCCGTGCTGGTACTTGCCGCGGGCGCCACTGCCGGTGACCGCGAGCAGGTCGATCATCGGCTCCGGCCCGCTGGTGGTCCGCTCCAGGAGCGCGGTCAGGAACACCTCCAGCGCGACGGGCAGGCCGAGGCCGTTCACCGGGGTGGTGGCCGGGGCGACGGTGGGCCATGCGGCGTCGAGCGCGACCCGGTCGAGCCGGCGCTCCAATGCCAGACGGGCACCGTTGTTGTCCACCACGGTGTCAGCGATGCCGGCGATCTCCTGCGCTCCCCGGGACGCCTTCACCTCGTCCCGATCGGTCACGTCACAGGGGCCGGCGGTCCCGCGCACCGCCCGTAGTTCGGCCGCGGTCTCGATGTAGGCGACGGCCAGCTGGTCGCCGAGCATGCGGCGCAGTTCTGCGGTGACATCGAACTCGTGGAGGGACTCCAGAGTGAAGCGGTCGTGGAAGTGGTGCGCGGCCGCGTACCGGTCCAAGCCATCCAAGAGGAGCTCGGCGCGCACTACGGGTGCGATGGCGTACGGGTCGGCGATCCCGTTGCGGTGGGCGGAGTCTTCGATCAGGTAGCCGATCTTCAGCCGGGCGTGGCCGTGGCGGGTGCGCAGGTACTCCCCCGCGGTGCTCTTGCCGCTCTCGGACATCCCGCCGAGCGCGACGATCCGGACGCCGGATAGACATCCGGCCGGCACGAGCGCGGTGTGCGGGTGCAGCCGGCGGCGCAGCTCGTCCTGGACCGCGACGACGGGGCGCTCGTCGACGACGATGACGTCCTCGAAGCGGCCCTCGGCGACCAGGCGGTGGATCTGGTCGTGCAGGTGGCGCTGATAGGCGGTGTAGATGGGGGTGACGCTCTTCTCGTGGGAGAGGGCGCGGGCGGTACCGATCGCCGGGTCGTCGTGGTGGAGGAGGACAACGCCGTGCTCGGCGGCCTCGGCGGCCTTCAGGTCCTGGGTGTACGGCTCCAGCAGCATGCGGGCGCGGTCCGCGGCCTGCTCGCAGGTCAGGTCCTCGCGGACCGCGACGGTCGCGGCCAAGGACGCCTCCAGCATCGGTATGCCGCGGTCCATGAGCCGCACATCCGCCGCACCGCGTCGGTGGCGGGAGCGCTGAAGGTAGGAGGCGGCCAGCACGTCAGCGACCTCCCGGACGGGGCCGGCCGCGAACCACCAGGTGCCCATGCCGTTCTTCTTGATCTCGGCCCAGCGGGCGTCGTGCGCGTCCAGCGGCCCGGTCACCTCGGCGGCGGGTCCGATCCGGCGTGCCAGGATGCCGAGCTGCTTGGTCTTGCCGGTGTTGTCCGCACCGCTCAGCGCGACCGTCAACACGTCGTCGCCCACGTCGGCCCTCCGATCTGCTCTGGGCCTGCTCGAAGGCGGCCGGCCCGGGACAGCGAGTACACCCAACACGCGTCGTGGGAAACAGTGTTCGAAGGTCATGCGGGGGTCATGCGACTGTCGCGATCCGGCCCCCAGCCGGCCGTCCGGGTGCTGTGATGGACGGGTGGACGCGCTCCCCCAGCACCCGCTCGTCATCGCCCGGTCCCTTCACGGTCTGTCCCAGAACGACCTCGCGGACGGGATCAAGAAGGCGGCGCGCCGCCGCGACCGGCGAGCCGGTACGACTAAGCAGCAGATATCCGTGTGGGAGCGCCCCGGGGCCCGTGCACCAGCCCCGTGGTATCAGCAGCTGATCGCCGACGTCTTCGGCGTCGGCCCCGACCATGTCACCGCGCTCGGCTGGCCGTACTGGCTGCCCGGAAACGAGGCGCCCGTTCCCCTGGGCACCGGGGCGACGGTCGCCGCACTCAGAGAGGCCCAACGCCGCGCCATGCTCAACCGCCGCACCCTGATCGGACTCGCCCCCGCCGCCCTCGCAACGCTCGCGCAGCAGTGGGCCACGCTCGACCCCGCCCTGGCCGCGTCCGCCGCTGAGGGCCAGGCCGTCGCCCCGAAGTTCGTCACCTGGCTGGAGACCAGCGTCCAGCACCTGACGAGCATGGCCACCGCCGACCGCCAGCACACCGCCCAGCTCCTCGACAGTTACTACGACACCATCGTCGGCCTGCTCGAGAACGCGCTCTACGACGAGACGACCGGCACCCGCCTGCATCAGCTCGCCTCCGGCCTCGCGCAGACGATCGGCTGGCACCGCTTCGACCACGAAGACCACACCTCCGCCGGTCACTACTGGACCGCCGCCCTCCACGCAGCACACCAGGCCGCGGACACCGACCGCGGCGCGGGCGTACTCGCCGACCTCGCCTACCAGAGCATCTGGCTCGGCCAGGCCACCCCCGCCATCGACGTCCTCGACCACGCGCTGACCCGCACCCAGAACTCCACCGCCCGCTCCCTGCTCCACCTGCGCAAAGCCCGGGCCCTGGCCATGAACGGCGAAGCCCGCGCCTGCCGACGCTCCCTCGACGCCGCCGAACACGCCCTCAACACCGCCACCGCCGCCCCGCCGGCCTGGTGCTCGTGGGTAAGCCCCGCCGACCTCGCCGTCGACTCCGGCCGCTGCCTCATCGACCTCGGGGAAACTGGCCCCGCCCTCCACCAGATCACCCAGGGCGTGGCCCTGCTACCAACCTCCCGCGACAAGACCCGCGCGGTCTTCCTCGCCTACGAGGCCGAAACCCTCCTACGCCAAGGCGAGATCGACCACAGCGCCGCCACCGCCCATGAAGCCCTCGTCCTCTCCCACCGGATCGGCGCCACCCGCTGCACCCGGCAGATCAGCCAGCTCGCGCCGAGCTTCGAGCGCCACCTTGGAGTGCAGGGCGTCCAGCGGTTCCTTCACATCGTTCACGAGTCACGCCTGCAATCCGCGTAGGTGCATGCCGCCGGACGACGTGGCGTAGCCCCTGGCGGCGCGCCGTCGGCAATGCCGCCGCTGATCCGCCAGTGTCCGCGCCTCCGGCATGCCCACCGCCCAGGCTCCTCGCCTAGCTCGTACGGCAGGTGGCTTTATCGAGCAGTAGCGGGTTCTGGCAGCAGATGTTCACCGCTCCGGGAGGCGCCGTCCGGGCCGTGGTTGACGTTCACGAGAACGGGAGGCGCCTCGTGTACCCATCCGCCGGACGGCCAGAGCGAGAACAGCCGAAGCGTGACGAGCTGTCAGGCGTGCAGGGCAGACTGTCGCTCATGACAGAAGCCGGGCTCGACGCCGCCGCCCGCTCCCTGCGGGCTTGGCTCAATCGACAGCAGTTCAGTGACCTGTCTGCCCCCGAGGTGACCGCCTTCTTTACCGACTCGGTGGCCGACTGGGCGGCCGATCAGGGATATGAAGTCCAGCGGGAGGTAGAGCTGCCCACCGCCACTCCGCAGAACCGGACCGGGCGCCTCGACCTGCAACTGCGGCACCGTTCGGGTACGGGACGGCTGATCAGCATTGAGGTAGATCGGGGTACGAAGGAGTAGTCCCTCGAAAAGCTCGTCCAGGCCGCCGAGCTTGGCCATCTGGCGCTGTGGCTTCGGTGGAGCCGCACCCCCGTCACTCTGCCGATCCCGCCCACGGCCCGGCTCATCCGGGCTCAGGTGCTCAGGCGCACCACGCTCACGCGGGCGAAGCTCCACTCGCTTCGGCCGGACAACTGCGGGTAGCAGGCTGGTTCGCACCCGGCGGCGCCATAGGTGCTGAGGCGGACCCACCGCGGGCTTCTACCGGCCCCGCGTCAGGGTTATGGGGACCCTCCAGCAAGCCTCGGTGCTGTCGAAACTCGGTTCTGGCACAGATCTTGGGGAGCCGTTGCGAAGGTGATGACGCTGTTCGATTGATAGGGGACCAAACCCCGGTGGCTCGACGTGAGGGCGTTGTCACGTTGTTGGGTGCGTGACTGCCTGATGGTGTGTCGGAGCATGGTGGGCCTGCGGCCCGGGCCTGTCTTCAGGCCGTGGTGGGCAGCCGGTGACCTGCTTCCAGATCGCGAAGCGGACGGTCGTCTCGGCGCGGTGGCCGGAGGCGGTCATCAAGTGGCGGCGGGGCCGGAGGTGGGGCGAGATACCGCTGAAGGCGGACAGAAACCGCTGCGCCCCGCCGGTACTGCGGAAGCCCTTCATCGCCCGTTCGCGCTGCCTCGTCGGCTGGTGGGAGTTCTCGGCCCGGTTGTTCAGGCCTTTGCGGGAGCGGTGCTCGACCGAGGGCATCACCTCGCGGTGGGCCGCGCGGCAGGAACGAAGCTTGTCCGTGACGATCACCCGCGGCACGGCCCCGGTTCCTCGGAGGAGCCGACGAAAGAAGCCCTGGCCGCGGCCTTGTTGCGCCGGCTCTGGACGAGGACGTCCAGCACGTTGCCGTCCTGGTCG
>NZ_JBSFUB010000176.1:0-7514 GCF_053591575.1 Streptomyces altiplanensis
CCGGCGACTTCACCGCACCGTCCGCACACAACACCGCGTCCACCAGCTCGAACAACGCGTCGCGCCGGGCGGTCAGACACTCGTAGAACTCGCCCGGGGCGGGTGTGGCCTCCAGGCGGTCCAGCCGTTCGCAGAGGGCACGCACGGAGCCGGGCTCGGTTCTGCACGCAGCGGGCGGTGCCCTCTGTCGGTTGGGACAGGCGTCCGGCGGCTTCGCGGAGGATGACTTCGGCGAGGGCGCCGCGGCCGTCGCCATGGCCGCCCGGCTGACGCCGACCAAGGAGAAGGCCGGCCGGGCCGCGGCCACCGATGGGGTGACGTGGCGCCGCTTGTTCTTCCCGTAGATCGACGCCCGGGTCGCCGCCAGTGCGGCGAGCACCCGACGACAGCTGGACCCGCTACCTCGCCGCCCGATCATGACGGTCCCGGCGCCCCACTGTGCCGCGAAGGGATGCGACCAGCGGGACCATCGTGGTGGTCGCGGCATCAGAAACCTTCTGCCCGGCCGTACGGCCGTCCGCTCTGGTGTCACCGCTTGCGGGCGGTGACGATGACGACAGACAGCAGCGCGAGGGCGAGGACCGCTCCGGTGACGGCCAGGGCGGAGTAGCCGGCGTCGGCGACGAGTCCGGAGGCCAGGAGCGTGAGGGCGGCCCAGACGGCGATGGGTGCGGGCCCGAAGCGGTCGACGAGTCGGCCGGTCAGCGGGGAGGGCAGGTACATGACACGGCCAGGTTGGACGCGGCCTCATCATCGGCCGCCGTCCTGCGGCCCGCCTGAGCGGGCACCTCTGCCGGCCTCCAGCGCGGGCCGCCACCACTCGGCGGCGGCCCGCGTTGTCGTGTGTCCGGCCCGCTCTCAGGAGCCCTTGGAGTCCGGCCCACGCAGCCCGACGGTTCGACCCCCTCGTGAGATGTGCGGAGCGAACTCTCCACGGCACAGATGCACCGTGCCGCCAGCAGTTGCTCCCGGATGAAGGCTCTCACCCGGGCACGCCGTCCGTACCCGCTCAGGCCGGTGGGCCGCTCCGTGCACGACGGCCGGCATCGACGCAGGCCATGAGCCGGTACCGCCGTCCCCGCCATTACGTGGCGGAACGGCCGCGCTCGTCCAGTGCCCGGAGTTCGGTGGCCGCCTCGACCTGGCGGGGATTGTTCAGCCGGACGAGGGCCTCGTGGGCGGCCGTCAGGGTTTCATGGGCCTCTTGATGGCGTGAGAGGCGGCGTAGGACGATTCCCAGATCGAGCCTGGAGGATTCGCTCCAGGCGGGCATCTGCGCCGCCTCGAAGTGCGTCAGGGCGTAGCGCAGGGGGCCCTGCGCCTCGCTCCACCGGCGCAGGGCGGCCAGGTCGTTGCCGATGTGCTGACGAGTCGATGCCAGATAGAGGCCGATGAGTTCCTGCGGCGTTCCCGGTATGCCGGCACGGCAGATGGCCTCGCTGCGCCGATGGATGGCCAGGGCCTCGACGGCGCGGCCTGCCTGGCGCAGATACTGGCCCAGCTTGTTGAGTGCGCTGAGTTCGGCGAGGCGGCTCTCCGCACAGGTCTGGTTGCCCAGATGGTCCGCCGCTTCACGCAGGCGGGCGATGGACTCGTCGGCCCGTCCGAGCCGGTGCAGTGATCCGGCCTCGTAGCCGAGCGCCCAGCCCACCTGGAGCTCGTCTCCCACCTCGCGTGCCACTTCCAGGGCGGCGCGTGCGGTGGCCAGGGCGGCGGTGTGGTCGTATACGCACGTGTTGTACGCCCAGGACAGGTAGTTCAGGTGGACGGCCTCGTCGCGTCTGCTGCCGAGCGCACGGGCGGAGTCGACGGCGCGTCGGAATACCTCCGCCCAAAGCTCCCAGTGCGAGGTGCGGTCGGAGAACCAGTGCATCGCCTCGGCGGTGTCGATGACCTGCTGGTGGTGGCCGGCCGCCTGGGCCCGGCCCAGGGCGGTGAGCCACTGGGGCCGCTCGGCCTCCAGCCAGACGGCGGCCTGCTTGCGGTCGACGGGTGCGGTGGACGGGTCGGGGTCGGCTTCCGTGTACGGCATGTTCTGCTGGTCGTCGTCGAAGCGGCGTGCCGCAGCGGTCGCTCGGCGCAGTGCCCATCGGGTAGCCCGGTCCAGGGCGGCCGCGATGTGCGCGGGCTCGTCCTCCTCGGCCAGCTGCTCGGCCGCGAACAGGGCGAGGAGGTCGTGGAAGCGGTAGCGGTCGGCGGTGGGATGGGGCTGGAGAAGACCCGCGTCGGTCAGGTCCTGTGCGCACCGGGCGGCTTGGCGCAGCGGCAGGTCAGCCAGCAGGGCAGCGGTCTCGGGGCTGAAGTCGGGTCCGTCGGCCAGTGAGGCGCGGCGGAAGACGGTCCGGGCCCGCGGGCTCAGTTGCCGGTAGGAGAGGGTGAAAGCGCTCCGGATCTGGAGTGAGCCCGCTTGCAGGGCGTCCAGGCGGCTTTCCTGTTCCGCGAGTTGGACGACGAGCTTGGCGATGCGCTCTCCGGGCCGTGAGGCGAGGCGCTGTCCGGCGATGCGCACGGCCAGCGGCAGGTGCCCGCACAGCTCCGCGAGGTCACGGGCGGCCTGGCTCTCCTGGCGGACCCGCTCCGGGCCGATAATGCGGGTGAGCAGTTCGACCGCTTCCTCGCGGCGAAGCAGCGCGAGCTGGGTGCGGTGGACGGATTCGAGGCCGGCCAAGGCGTGGCGGCTGGTGACGAGAGTGAGCGAGGGGCCGTGGCCGGGCAGCAGCGGGCGGACCTGCTCCTCGTCCGCCGCGTTGTCCAGAAGCAGGAGTGCGCGCCGGTCGCGGAGTACGGCGCGGAGCATGCCTGACCGATCGTCGGTAGCAGCCGGTACGGCGCTCTCGGCTACTCCGAGCGCGCGCAGCAAGCGCGCGAGCGCGTCGCGCGGGAGGGTCGGCCGCGGGTCCATGCCGCGCAGGTCGACGGCGAACTGCCCGTCCGGGAAGTACGGTGCGAGGGTGTGCGCGGCGTGCACGGCGAAGGCGGTCTTGCCGAGGCCCGGCTGCCCGCAGATCACCGCGACCGGCGGGTGGGCGGGGTCGAGGTCCTCCGCCAGCGTCAGCAACCCGGACAGGGCGGGAGCGCGGGCGGTGAAGTCCTGGAGATCGCGGGGCAGCGTGAGCGTGTGATGCGGCTGCGGCGGGCCGGGCTCCGCCCGCGGCTCGGCAGTCTGGACCGCGGCTCTCCGTACCGCGGCGGTCTGTCGCGCGGTGGCCCCCGCTGCGGCGGACTGCGGGCCGGATCGGGACCGGGGCCTCGGGCGGCCGAGGCTGGCGGACCGCTCCATCTCCCGGGCGCCTGCGGTGTCCAGACCCAGCGCGGCGGCCAACGCCTGTACGGTACGGCGCTGCGGCCCCCGGGACCGGCCGCGCTCCAGGTCCGACAGCGCCCGCACACTCACCCCTGCGGCGTGCGCGAGCTCCTCCTGGCTGAGCCCGGCACCGGTCCGCAGACCGTAGAGGAGCTCACCGAACCCACCCGTGTCCGACATACCGGCGCCCATGCCTGCGTATCCCCCTGGTCCGCGTGGTCCCGGCGGAGCACCGAACCCATCAGGAAGAAGTATGACAAGCCAATACTTCTGCCGGTGGAACTTCCTGGTCCGCCCGCCTTCAACCGTATTGAGTTGAGCCGACTCGGGCGTCTAACCGGACCTGACCAGGCCGGCATGCCCGATTCGTCGACGTCTGCGGAGCCCTCGCGTGCGAGCCTCCGCGCCGAACCTTCGGGGGAAACCTTCCATGCAACTGACCTCCGCCGTGCGCCGCAGGTGGCGCCTGATCTCCCGCGCCGTGACGGCCGGGACCAGAGGTACCGCGACCACTCGTCCAAACGTCATCGGCCGTTCTCCCCTCCTGAGACGACTGGCCGTGCCGATCGTTCCGCTTCTCGTCCTGGCGGCGACACTGGTCTCCCCCACAACCGCGGTGGCCGACGGCAGCAAGTACGGAGACACGCGCTACCACGAATGGTCATGGGTGACCACTCACAATTCGTACGCCGATGACTGGACGCAGTTCCCGATTCCACCCAACCAGTCGGACACGATCCAGGAGCAGCTCAACGGCGGGGTACGCGGGCTGATGCTCGACACCTACGACCCCAAGGGGGTCGGTCCCGTCGCGCTGTGCCACGGCGGTACGGCCCTGTGCTACGAGGACTTCAAGTCCGCGCTGCTCACCGTGGTGAACTTCCTGCAGAAGAACCCGCAGGAGGTGGTCACGATCTCCCTGGAGAACTACGCCAGCCGGGAGACGCTCACCAAGACGATCGACGACATGCTGAACGCCAAGAACGCCGGCGGACTGCTCTTCTCGCCCGACAAGAACATGATCTACCGGAACAACTGGCCCCGCGTGCGTGACATGGTCTCCTCGGGCCAGCGTCTCGTGGTGTTCCAGGACAGCTGGGACACGAACGTGCCGGTCGGCTCCGGTGCGCTCATGTACACCTGGAAGCACACGGTCGAGAACAAGTACGGCTACGGTGTCAGCGGCCGTCCGTCCGGCTGCGATTCCCGGAACGGCACGCCGCTGAACACGAACCCGATGCCGGGGACGCAGTTGACCCCGCTGTTCACCATGAACCAGTTCAACTCGGACTCGGCGGACCCCGGCGGCGCCGCCCCGCAGGACAACGGGCTCGCCCTCAAGAACCGCATCGACAAGAATTGCAGGCCCGCCGCGGGGCGGGCGCCGAACTTCGTCGCCGTGAACTTCTACCAGAACAGCGACAACGCGAACATCAGCCCGACGTCGGTCGTGGCCGACCTCAATCGCGACGCCTACTACAACAGGTCCCACCCGGCGGTGTGGACCGTCAACGCGAGCAAGCAGTACGTCAGCGCCTACGCTCCCAACCGGTGCATGGTCCGCGGCGACGAGTTCGCTGACGGCACCGGCGGTCTTGTCACGCAGCGCGCCTGCGCCAGTCCGGCACCCAGCAGCCACCAGTGGTCGGCGACGAAGCCCTCCTACGAAGGCAAGGGCTACTACTGGATCAAGGCGAACAACGGCAGCTGCCTCACCGTCCCCTACAACAACGGCACGCCGCCGCCCGACGGGCAGCAGATGTTCTGGTGGCCGTGCGAGACCCGGTGGGCCTCGGGAAGTCAGCTGTGGAACATCATCCCGGTCAAGCTCGACGGCAACGGCCGGAGCGGCTTCTACTTCATCAACCAGTGGACCGGGAGGTGCCTGACACTGGATCCCTCGACGGTCAACGACAAGGGCGGCAAGGTCACACAGGCCGCCTGCCCGTCGCACTGACGGCCTGAAGAACCCTCTCCCCGGCGAAGCCTCCGTAGCCGGTGTGGCGATCTCCAAGAGGGAAGTCCTCGACCTCCTCGCCGAGCACCGCGTGGACCTGGTGTGCTGGATGGACGCCGTGTGGGGGCTGGGCTACCTCAGTCCGGCGCCCCCGGCACCGCCACCGCGCTGATGGTCCACGTGCCGCGCACCGACGCGTCCCTGCAGCAGAGCCTGGAGCACCGGCCCGGCCGGGTGGCGGCGGTCGGCCCGTTCATGCCCCGGGAGCCGGCCGGGCAGGGCATCGACACCACCTCGTGGGCCGTGGTGCCCGACGCTCTGCTGCACGAAGTACCCGCACCGGCGCCGACCGCCCGGGAGGAACTGCGCAGAAGCGGCCCGGTGCGGATCGTGGCCCGGGCCGAACCGCACAAGGGCATCGCGCAGTTCCTACGGCCTCCCCAAGGAACTCGACCGTCCGGTGGGGATCGTCCTGGCCCAGGCCGGCTTCGAGTACTGGCCCGGCATGCAGCAAAACGTGGTCAGCGAGTGCGAGGCCCTCGCCAAGGCGCTGAAGCAGGGGCGTCCTGCCCGGCATGCCCTGGCAGGACGTACCCTCCTTCCTCGCCAGCGCCGCGGCCACCGTGGTCAGCTCGACCAGCCCGGAGATGTTCGGCAACGTGAGCCGAGGCCCTGTCCGTGGGCACGCCCGTCGCCGGCTACGGGCTCGGCCGGCCTGGACGAAGGTGCGGACCGGCTATGGCGTGACCTCACCGGCTTCCTGGCCCGGATCCCCGGACTGCCACTGGCCCGCCGCGATGAGCCTTTCGACGACTCGCGGAGCTGGGCAGCGGTCACTGCGGTGGCGTCGTCTGCCGGACCGAGCCGGACCGCGTTCAGGAGGTGGCGCCCATCTCCAGGACCGCGACGAACGAGTACGGCCAGCCGGGGATGAACTGCGAGGCCGTCTTCGCCCGCCCGTAGACGTGGCAGAAGAGCCGGTCTGGCGAGCACGGCGCGTCCGAGCGCAACCACGGTGAGACGTCGACGGCGAGCACCAGGCGCCCGTCCGGGAAGCAGGGCAGCTACAGGCCGGCGAGCACCTGCCGCAGCCGGGCAGTACCGATTCGGCCCTGGTTGAGGCCGTCGTACATCGCTCCGTGCCCACGAGGGTGTTCCGGCAGAAGTGTCAGCTCGACTGCCGAGTGGACCGCACCCGGCGCACACAGCACCGCGTCCGCCAGACCGTCGTCTTGACCAACCCGCGAATGTGCGAGAGGCCACAGAAATTCGGGGCACAGAGGGCATCAGGCCCGGTGGGTGCCGACCGCGCGGCACCGCACCACCGGGCGCGCCGGGATACGCACCACCCTGTGGCCGGCCCAACAAGGGATGGTCCGGAGGCAGCGTGAGCATCCGCCTTTCGGCGTCCCGCGAGATGACCTTGAGAAACGACTCGTCAACGGAGTCAACCAGCTGATACACGAGCTTCTCGTCCCGCGCCGGAGGCAGAAGACCAGACACAGTCACGCTGACGCTCACCGCGGCACCTCCGGCATCCACCGCGGCGACGGCACTCGCTCCACGGCCTCACGCAGCCGCTCCGGCTTGGGGTGCAGGTAGGGGCGGCGGCGACTCAGCGCTCTTCTTCCCGAGGAGGGCCTGCACCTCGTCCAAGCGCCCATCGGCGTCAACGACGTTGCTGGCCATCACATGACGACACCTCCGCGGCGTCACCGCCCGGCTCAGGCCAGCCCGTCTCGACAGTGAGGAACACAACTCCCCGATCGCTGCAGTGGTAACCGGTTCCCCGAAAGGAGGCCGGACCAAGTTGACCAGCAGGAAGTCACTCCCGCCCGCGCCGAGGCGATCATGACGCTCCAGGACGTACGGGTCGAATGCCTGCACCACCAGGAAGTCCACCGGCATCACCCAGGACTTCTTCGACTTCGACCACGCGTTGTTGACGTTCTGCCGGCGGATCACATGCAAGTGAGCCCCCTCCACATCACAACCGACCGCCCGCGGGTCCTGCATCACATGGCAGCCGGCCCGGCGCAGACCGGCCACCTGTCCCGGACGCAGCCCCGCCCCGGAACACGCCTGACCACCAGCCGCTCACGCGCTGGAGAAAGGACGCTCGCCCCCGGGGGCCATCCCCCTGGCCCACACCTGCCGTGCCCCCGTTATCTTTTTCGCGGTCCTGCAACGGGACCGCTGGCCTCCGGGCCCGGTATGACTGTGTCCCCTCTGTCGAACGGATGACCTGGGGGG
>NZ_JBSFUB010000177.1:0-7352 GCF_053591575.1 Streptomyces altiplanensis
GTCTGTGCGTGTGCAGACAGGTGCATGGGGGCGAGCCTGGGGGCAGGGTGGGGGCATGACGGGCCGACGTCATGCGTCGGCCGGCGCTCCCGCATCCGGGCGTATCGGATGTGTTGTCTCTGTTTGCGTGGGAACGCGCAGGATGTAAGCAGGTACGTCCCGACCAGAGAGCAGGGAGCGGAATGTCGAATCCGCAGCAGCCCGAACAGCGGCGCAGCGACAAGGGCGGCGCCACCCCGCAGGACAGCGCCGAGCTCAAGGCCGGCCAGCCCGGTTCGGCGGGGAGTCACGGAAGCAAGCACGCCCACGGGACCGACAAGGGAAACAAGGGCGGCGGAGAGGGCGGCGGGACGCCTCCGGACCAGCAGCCCGACCACCCGTGACGCGACTCCGTCCTGACCGCGGCCCGAGAGGGCGCGCGCACGCGCAGGTGCCTGGACCCGCGGCCTAGCCGCGGGTCCTGCGTACGCACTCGGTGACCACGGACCGCAGGTCACCGCCGCTGCGGTGCAGCAGCTCGCGCTGGACGCGCGCCCCGTTCCCCCCCTTCAGCAGCGCCGTGAGGCCCTCCTGGACGGGAAGTACGTCCCCGCTGTCCTCCAGGGCGTCCCGGACATGTTCGAACAGTGCCCGCACCACCGCTTCGGCCGGCGCGGGGCGCATGGTGACGGGGTGGATCAGCTCCTCCTCCAGTCCCGACCGTCCGGCCCGCCACGCGGCCAGCCGCAGCAGGCCCACCCCGTGCCGCGTGGGCGGTTCGCCGGCCTGCCACTGCCGGGCCGCCGTCTCCACCAGAGCGCGGGCCAGCGTGGCCAGGAGCACCGTCGTGGAGGGGTCGAGGCACACGTCGGCCACCCGGATCTCGACGGTGGGGTAACGGTGCGAGAGCCGGGCGTCGAAGTAGATCATCCCCTGGTCCCGCAGCGCGCCGGTGCCGACCATGGCGTCGACCTGCTCGTGGTACCGGTCGGCGCTGCCGAAGATCTCCACCGGCCCGGCAGAGGGCCACCGGCCCCACACCCGGCTGCGGTAACTGCTGTACTTGCTGTCCTTGCCCTGCCAGAAGGGGGAGTTCGCACTCAGTGCGAGCAGCACGGACAGCCACGGCCGGATCCGGTCCAGGACGGCGACGCCCTCCTCGTCGGAGTCCACCGACACATGGACATGGCAACCGCACGTCAGCTGTTCCTGTGTGGTCAGTCCGAACTGTTCCTCCAGCCACCGGTAGCGCTCACCGCTTCCGATGGCCGGGCTGACCGGCAGGGGCGACGTCGCCAGGGCCACGACGGCCGCGCCCAGGCCCTCGGCGTGGCGCGCGGCCTCCGCCCGCCAGCGGACGATCTCCTCCGCGAGGTCTCCCATGCCGGTCTGCGGCCGGGTGCCGAACTCCAGTTGCTGGCGGTGCAGCTCGGCCTCGAAGACTTCGGCATCCTTGCCGCCCTGCCGGGACACGGAGGCCAGTACCGCCGCGGACAACGCCTGCGGCTCGCCGGTCCGCGAGTCCACCAGGAGGAGCTCCTCCTCCACTCCGACACTACGCATGTCGTCTGCCTCTCTGCGGCCGGCCGGATGGGAGCCCGGGCGCAATGCTGTAGATCTGCTGGTGCACCGCGCCATGGCCCACGTCATGACGGAAGCAGACGGGCCACGATGCGGCTTCTCTGTCCCTGCCCTCCATCCAAGGCTTGATGCAGACGATCTCACCGCCTTGCCCGCGAGCGGCGCAGGCCGATGAACTCGAGTGCGGCGAAGACCGCGACCGTCACCGACCCGACGGTCGTGAAGGCGGCTCCCGGGCCGGTGAGCGGTACCACGTCCGTGACCGCGAAGAGGAGCAGCGCCAGGCGGGAGACCGCGTCGACCGAGGCGACGGCCGCGACGAGGCGTGCGGAGACCCGCGGGCGGCGGGCGACGAGGGCGAGCGCGCCGGCCCTGCGGGGCCGTGGTGCCGCGGGGCCGTGGTTCTCAACACCCCCGCCGGCAGGCGGCATCGAGGCGCCCACGCCGGGCACTTTGAGCGGATGGGTGCTCTTCTCGCTCTGGCTTCGGCGGCCTGCTGCTCGCGCTCGCGGCCGTGCTTGTGCTGCCTGCCGAAACGGTCCGGGCCACGGACGTGATGTGGGGGGCGCTGTCCGGTGCCGGAAGCGCCATGGCCATGCACTTCCTCAACCGCGGCCTGAGCCGCGGGGCCATGAGCATCGTGGTCCCGGTGAGCGCGGTCACCGGTGTGGCGCTGTCCGTGCTGTGCGGCGTGCTCTTCCTGGGGGACCGGCCCACTCCACCGGCCTGGTCCGGCATCTGCGTCACCGTGCCCGCGCTGTGGCTCGTCTCCGGCGGGGCCGGCGCCCGCCGCGTCTCCGGCGGCCGGACGCGGGCCGGTCAGGCGTCGCTGGACGGTCTGATCGCCAGCGCGGGAGTGGCGGTGCAGTACATCGGGCTCGCCCAGGCGGACCCCGCGAGCGGCCTGTGGCCGGTGGCCGCCGGCCGCCTCGCCGCCGTGGTGCTCCTGCTGCCGAGTGTCCGGCGGCACCTCCCCGAGTTCAAACAGCCGCCGAGGCTGCTGGGCCGGGCCGCCCTGGTCGGAGCGGGGCGGCCCTCGGCCTCAGTCTCTACCTGGGGGCGGCCCGGCAGCAGATGCTGGCCGTCGCCGTCGTCCTGCTGACCCTGGGATGAACGGTCCGCCCCGTGGCCGGCCGGCTCGCTCGCGGAGCCCGGGCCGGGGCGTCACTGGAGGACGCGGACGGCCGCCGCGAAGACGGACGGCATCCTGGCCGCCGCCGGTACCACCAGCCGGGCGGCGGCCGCGTGGCCGCTCATCCGTACGAGGCCCTCGGTCAGCAGCCGGTGCCGGAAGGACAGCCGCCGCCAGTGCCGCTCGTACGCCTGCGGCCGTCCGGCCCTCAGGCACCGCACCGCCGCTTCGGCCGACGCCAGCGCAAGGGCGATGCCCTCGCCGGTGAGCGCGTCGGTGTAGCCGGCGGCGTCGCCCACGAGCAGCACCCTCCCCGCGGTACGGCGCCGAGCCCGCTGGCGCAGCGGGCCGGCGCCGCGTACCGGGCCGGCGCAGGGGCCCTCCAGGAGGGGGAGGAGGTGCGGGAAGCGGGCCAGGTGCGCGTCGAAGCCGCGCTTGGCCGTACTCAGCACGGCCACCCCGACCAGACCGTCGCCGACCGGTGTCACGTACGCCTCGCCGGAGACGGACCAGTGCACTTCGACGAAGTCCGTCCACGGGGCCACCCGGTAGTGCCGGCGCAGGCCGAAGCGCCGGGGCCGGCGGCTGGGCAGATCCAGGCCGAGCGAGTGGCGCAGCGGCGAGTGCAGACCGTCCGCGGCCGCCAGCCAGCGCGCCCGCAGGCCCCCCGCGGTCACCGCGTCCGTGCTCTGCCGCACCTCTCCGACGCGCCCGGTGAGGATCTCGACACCGGCCTCGGCGGCCCGCCGGGCCAGCGCCGCGTGCAGTTCCGTACGGCGTACACCGAGGCCGTGGCCGTCGCTGAAGACGGCCTGGGCCCGGTGCCGCCCGTCGACATAGCGGATGCCGTTCAGCGCGCGACCGCCGACCCGGACGCCCAGGGCTTCGAGAGCCCGCACCCCGCCGGGCATGATCCCCTCACCGCACGCCTTGTCCACGGGGGCGGCGCGCGGTTCGATCACCACCACCTCCATGCCGGCCGACGCGGCGTGGATGGCGGTGGCGAGCCCGGCCGGTCCGCCGCCCGCCACCAGCAGGTCGATCACCGCCCCGCACCCGCCGCCCCGGCGCCGGCGGCGCGCCCCGGAGCGAGCGCGAGCGCTCCGTTCTCGCAGCGGATCCGTACGGTGAGCAGCGCCGCGTTGAGGACGGTGAAGAGCGAGGCGGCCAGCCAGGCGCCGTGCACCAGGGGCAGGGCCAGTCCTTCGGCCACCACGGCCACGTAGTTGGGGTGGCTCAGCCACCGGTACGGCCCGCGCGCCACCAGGGGGAGGCCGGGCACGACCAGCACGCGGGTGTTCCACCTCGGCCCCAGGGTGCGGACGCACCACCAGCGCAGTGCCTGTGCGGCCACCACGACAGCGGCCATGGTCCATCCCGGTACCGGGTCGAACGGCCGTCCGGCCCAGTGGACTTCGGCCAGGCAGCCGACGAGCAGACCGGTGTGCAGGGCGACCATCGCCGGATAGTGCCGCTGTCCTGCCTCCACGGCGCCGCGGGCCAGGCTCCAGCGGGTGTTGCGGCGAGCCACCACGAGTTCGGCGACGCGCTCCGCGCCGACCGCCAGCACCAGCAGGGTGTACCAGAACATGCGTTCCTCCTCTTCTACCAGCGGAGCAGGACGAGTTCGGAGCAGAAGCCCGGTCCCATGGCGAGCAGCAGTCCGGCGGTGCCCGCGGGCGGGCGGCTTACGGCCAGGGTGTCGCGCAGGACGTGGAGCACCGACGCCGAGGAGAGGTTGCCCACCGCCGCCAGCGACCTCCAGGTGACATCGAGCGCGCCGTCGGGCAGTTCGAGCGCCTCCTCGACCGCTTCGAGTACTTTCGGCCCGCCGGGGTGGCACACCCAGGCGGTGATGTCCGCACGGCGAAGACCATGACAGGCGAGGAACCCGTCGACGTCCGCGGCCAGGTTCTTGCGTACGAGGTCAGGAACGCCGGGGTCCAGTACGACGCGGAATCCGGAGCCGGTGATGTCCCACCCCAGCGCCTGTCCGCTGTCCGGATAGAGGCGGCTGCGGGTGCCCATCACGGCCGGACCCGCGACGGCGGCCGGCCGGCGGGCGCCGCACGCGACCACGGCCGCGGCGCCGTCCCCGAACAGTCCGCTGGCGACGAGATTGGCCGGTGAGGCGTCGTTGTGCTGGAGGGTGAGAGAGCACAGCTCCACCGACAGCAGCACGGCCACGTCGTCGGGGCGGCCCAGGAGGTAGTCGTGCAGGCGGGCGATACCGGCCGCCCCCGCGACGCAGCCGAGGCCGAAGACGGGCACGCGCTTGACGTCCGGACGCAGCCCGAGCGGCCCCACGAGGCGCGCGTCCACCGAAGGCGTGGCGATACCGGTCACCGACGTGAACATCAGGAAGTCGACGTCGCGCGGCGAGAGGCCCGCCGCGCGCAGAGCGGCGCGGACGGCCTCGGCGCCCAGGCTCACCGCGCCCTCGATGAAGGCGTCGTTGACCGCGCCGAAGTCGTGGAGCGCGGCGTACGCGTCGAGGGGCAGCGCCGTATGGCGGGTCGACACCTTCGCGCTGTCGTGCAGCCGGTCGAGCGCCCGGCGGTCGGTCCCCTCGGGCAGACACACCCGGGCGACCATGTCCGTGATCTCTCGTTGGGCGTGCCGGTGGGGGGCCAGAACTCCGTGAACAGCTGCGATCCGGGTCATCTGCGGTCCGAGGCCGGGGGCGGGGGGCCCTGCAATGGGTGCCCCCGCCCGCCATGGCCTCACACACCCTGTCGCTCGTCCGGCGGCTGTGCACGGCCCCGGGAAGGGGTGCCTGCGGAGCGCCTGCGGGCCGGCCGCGGCCTGCGGGCCGGCCCGCTCGGTGGCGGCCGGCCGCCTAGCATGAGCGCGTGGACGTCGACTCGCACTCGGGCGTTACGGGCCGGGCCGGCGCCGCGGGCGCGGCATCGGGGAGTTCCGGTCCGCGGCGTGTGCTGCGGGTGGCCGGCGGGCTCGCGGGGGCGTGCCACCTGGTGCCGACCCTCGCGGTCGGTCTCCTGACGACCGCGATGGCGGTGGCCTGCGGCCAGGACACCACCGGATGCCTGCTGGTGGCCGCCGCGGTGCTGACCGGCCAGCTGTCCGTCGGATGGAGCAACGACGCCGTCGACGCCGCGCGCGACATCGCCGTCGGGCGGCGCACCAAACCCGTGGTCGCCGGTTCGGTCGGCGTCGGCGCCGTACGCGCCGCAGCGGTCACCGCCCTGGCCCTGTGCGTACCGCTGTCCCTGGCCTGCGGACCGCTCGCGGGTACGGTCCACCTCGTCGGAGTCGCCGCCGCCTGGGCGTACAACTTCGGGCTCAAGGCGACCGTGCTGTCCTGGCTGCCGTACGCGGTGGGGTTCGCGGCGCTTCCCGCCTTCGTCGCACTGGGGCTGGAGGGACGGCCCTGGCCGGCCTGGTGGACCGTCGTCCCCGCGGCGCTGCTCGGGGTCGGCGCACACCTGGCGAACGTGCTCCCGGACATCGGTGACGATCTGGCCACCGGGGTGCGCGGCTGGCCCCAGCGGCTGGGCCCCGCCCGGGCGCGGCTGCTGCTGCCTGCGCCCCTCGTGACGGCCACCGCACTGCTCGTGCTCGCCCGTCCCGGCCCCGCCGGCACCGCCGGGGCGACCGCCCTGTCCGTGGCCCTGGTCGTGGCGGTCGGCAGTGCCCTGCTGGGCGGCCGGCGGCCGAGGCTGCCGTTTGTCGCGGCGATCGTCATCGCGGCGGTCGACGTCGCCATGCTGCTCCGGCACGGCGCGGCCGTCGTCTGACCCCGGCGGCCCCGCTTCCCGGAGCCGGGGGTGAATGTCCGGACCCATACGGGCGACGGGCGGCGCCGTCGGCTCAACAAGAAGTGCCGGAAGGACGGAGGGGCGGGGATCCTGAGTCACTCCCTCCGAGGAAAGGTTCAACGATGCTGGAGCGCAGCCGACGTAAGAAGCACACTGAGATCACCTTCGTCATCCCGGCAGGCCAGGCCTGCGGGCAGGTCAGCGTAGTCGGCGACTTCAACGACTGGCAGCCGGGAGCCCACCCCTTCACGGAACGGGCGGACGGCACTCGCTCCGTCACCGTCACCCTCCCCAGGGAACAGCGCTACGGCTTCCGCTACCTCGCCCACGGCGACTACTGGTTCAACGACGGCCACGCCGACGACCAGGACGGTCGCAACAGCATCGTCCACACCTGACGACGCGCCGTGGCATGAGCCGGGGACGGGGCGGAAGCGGCCCGGCCGGCATGAGTGTCCGGCGGCCCCGCCGCACAGCGTCCCGTTCATCTCGTCCCGCATCGGTACCGGCGATGCGGAGAGCGCGCACGGCGAAGGGCGGGGCGCGGCCACCACCGTCCGGGCCGAGCCGGGCCGAAACCGCCGTGGTCACCGCTGCTGTCGTCGGCCCGGTTCCTCTCAGGACGTCACGCCGTCGCGAAAGTTGGCATGACCGCCTCACGGAAGAATGTCCCTCCCGGCGGGACCGGATAACGGCGCGAGCGAGGGGTACCCGCTGCGCGTAGTCGATCTACCGGCCGGCTCGGTGAGCCGCCGCAGGAGAAAGGTCCTGTCATGACTGCTCAGCACCGCACGGCGCCGACCGCCCGGACCCCTGTGCAGCAGGCCGCGCTGCTGGTGGGCGTGGTCTTCCTGCTGGTGGGTGTCCTCGGCTTCATCCCC
>NZ_JBSFUB010000178.1:0-6703 GCF_053591575.1 Streptomyces altiplanensis
GACGGACGGTGCTACCAGCCCGTGCCGCCCATCGCCCTGGCCGCTTGACAAACACCATTAGGAATCCGGGGCGAGTTCTACGAGTGTCTGACCGCGCGGCGGGACGAGTTGTCCGAGGGACGTGCCCGTCGACGACGACACGAGGTGGCGTGGTGGCCCGGCAGGACGCAGAACCGCATGCCGACTGGCCGCCGCCCCCTGGCGATGGCCATCCGACGGACTCCTGCGCCGGCATCAGCCTCCGTACAACGTCGTTGGCTGGGCGATTCCCCAGATCTTCCACCGCTGTGAAGGCCCACCCGTGCACGTCGACAGCTGCACCCGGTCGTTTGTGTTCCTGGCCAGGCATGTTTGCGTGACCGAAATGACCCGCAGGCTCGCCCGCAAAGGCCTCAGGGAAAGTGAACGAAGAAGGCCTGACTGCCAGTTCTGGCAGCTTCGAATGCAGCCGATACCATCCGCCTTTGACATGCACGGCTGACAGCGCCTGCAACTGACGAAAGTGGTGGACACCATGAGTGACATGTGGACCGGTGAGAAGGTACGTCTGCGAGGTGTCGAGCCGGCAGATTGGGAGGGCTTTCGCGATCTGGCCAAGCACACTGTCGATGTCCGCAATGCCGACCTGGTCGATCCTCCCCGCTCAGAGGAAAGCTTTCGTGCCTGGACTGCTGAGCGTGCTGAGCGTCCACCAGGGGGAGAAGCATTCCGGCTGGTCATCGAGACACTGGCCGACCGCGCTTTCGCAGGCTCTGTGACAGTCGGAGAAACCGACAGCCGTGCAGGACGATTCAGGACCGGCATCGAGATCGTCCGTGATCACCGGCGCAAGGGCTACGCGGCTGAAGCCACCGAGCTGATCCTCACCTACATGTTCACCGAGCAGCGCTGCAACAAATGTGAAGTAGAGGTCTACGCATTCAACGACGCCTCCCTTGCTCTCTACCGCGGTCTGGGCTTCGTCGAAGAGGGACGACTTCGCCAGCATGAATTCTTCGCCGGCAACTACCACGACGTGGTGATACTAGGCATCACCGCCGCCGAGTACTGGGCCGCGCACCAACTCCCCTCACTGCGTTGATCTACACAATCCTCACCGCAGTTGCCTGGCAGGTCTCGTTCATCCTGCCGGAAAGACCACGGCGACGATTGGGATCTCAGACGGGCACTTAGCTTGTTCTTTATCTACCGGTCTCGAACTGTCGGTGGCCAGTTGGATCTCCCCAGCGGCAGCCGCCTGGCGGGGAGTCAATTGGCCACCGACAATAGTCACGGTCGGTGATGAAGTGGGGCTTCGTGGACTGCGCGATTCCCGCCGTTACTCATCCGCGTCGACGGTCCCCGCGACGGCCGGGCCGACATCGTGGCGGAGGTGGGTGACCGCCAGGGCGACAGCGTCGTTGGCCGTGGCGGCTTCGCCGAGGACCCCGCCGTGCGGGAACCGCTGCACGCGGTACGGGCTGCCGCCGTACGACGGCGCGATGGCCACCTCGGGGCGGGAGGGGGACCCGGTTGAGGTGTTGAAGCAGAGCGTCCAGTGGCTGGAGGCCGGGAAGAGCTGTCGCAGCAGTGGTTCGCCGTGGGCCGCTTCCACCAGCTGGCCGAACTCCGGGAAGTGCGGCGCGCTGTCGGCCTGTTCCTGGATTAGGCGCCACTGCACCTCGACCGCCGCAGCCGGCCCGCGCTCGTGGGCCTCGGCGAGCTCGCTGAAGCAGACGAACGGCAGCTCCTCCTTGAGCTCTCGCAGGGTCCTGCCCGCTCCCCACGCAGCGCCCGCCCGGACAACAGCCCCCAGGTCCTCTGCTCCGCCGGTGATGAGTTCAACCCCCTGGCTCCAGCCGGAGAAACCGAACCAGCGCCGCTCGGCCCCGATGTGCACAGACAGGGGCCGGCGCTGAGGGACCGAGGATGCGATGCCTGCCGAAGAGGACGAGCCCCAGTCGCCGGGCATGATGACAAGATCGACGCCAAGGTCGGCGGCCACCTGTTCCAGCGCGGCGCCCAGGCTGCCTGCTGCGGCCAGATCGGGATAAAGGTTGGAGTCCACGCCCCACAGTCTGCCGTCACAACGGCGTGAAGCGACATGGCGAACAGATGATGCTCAGCTGCGCGAGGTGCCACAACGGATGGGGGAGAGGGCCGCAGGTACGTGACGGAGTGTGGTCGACAGCTGCGGGGTGGGGGACGCAACTGGCCGCCCGTGGGGACCGTGCGTGGGGAACCGCTGGCTGTGAGTGAGTCTGCTGCCTGATGCTGTCCGGAGAGAAGCGTTCGCAGAAGTGTCCCGCTTCCGGGGCGAGTTCTATGAGTGTCTGACCGCCCGGAGTGACGAACTGTTCGAGCTGGCGGACGTGCTGCTGTGCGTCGACGGGCCGGTGGTCTCGCCGGTGGACCTGACGCTGGTGCCCGAGCGTCGTCGTGGGCACGGAACGTTGTACGGAGCCCTCAACCACGGCCGGACCGACGTCGACAGGTTGCGGTCCTTGCTGGCCGACATGCCTCTGCCGCGCTTCGATGGTGGTCGCCTGGTGCTGGCGGTCGATGTGTCGCCGTGGCTGCCGCGGCTGACGCCGGACGCGCCGTGCTCGGCGGACAGGTTGTTCTGCCACGTCTACGGGCGGGCGAAGTCCGCGTCGCAGTTCATCCCGGGCCGGCCGTACTCCTTCGTCGCCGTCCTGGAGCCCGGCGCCACGTCATGGACCGGGATCCTGGACATGGCCCGGCTCGGGCCGGAGGGCGAGGCGACCGCGGTCACCGCCGCCCAGCTGAGGGACGTGGCCGAACGGCTCATCGCGGCCGGCCAGTGAACGTCCGGAGACGCGGACATCACGATCGTCGTGGACGCCGGCTATGACGTCACCCGCCTGGCCTGGGTGCTGCGGGATCTTCCCGTCGGGCTGGCCGGGCGGATCCGCAACGACCGGGTGATGCGACTACCGAAACCACCGAGGATGCACGGCATCAATGGCCGGGCGCCCAAGCACGGGCCGGAGTTCCGCTTCGCCAAGCCCGAGACCTGGCCCGAACCGGCGATCACCACGGCCACCGACACGGTGAACCACGGAAAGGCCGAAGCCCAGGCAGTGGTCCTCGAAGACCGGCGCCGCCCCGGCTGACATGGACCTGTGGTGGCAGGTGCTCCTCAGGAGATTCGATCTGGAGCACACGTTTTGTTTCGGGAAACAGACGCTCGGCTGGACCACCCCGAAAGTCCGTACTCCCGAGGCGGAGGACCGCTGGACCTGGCTCCTGGTCGCCGCCCACACCCAGTTCCGCCTCGCCCGGCCGCTGGCCACCGATCTCCGCCGGCCCTGGGAGAAGCCGGCCAAGCCCGAACACCTCATCCCCGCTCGGGTCCACCGCGGGTTCAGGAACATCCGCCCGCACCTGCTTTGCCCGGCCCGTGTTCCTCAACCGACCGGAACCGGGCCCGGACGACCCCTCGGCTCGAAGAACCGGCGACCCGCCACCCGCTACGACGTCGACAAAACCGTCAAACGCCCCGAGACCCTCAAGGCCATCGGAAAACCCGGCAGATCTTGGTAGATAAAGAACAAGCTCAGTGTAGGTTCCTGGTCTGGTCAAGGGCTGGTGTGTGGGGTCGGCTGCACGAGGAGGTCCTGCACCGCCTGATGATCGCGGGTCGCCAAGCGAGACACGACCCCCACCGCGGACGCTTCTTCAAACCCCGGCGTCTCCACGCGGACAAGGCATACGAAGCCCCCCACCTGTGGAAATGATTCCGGTGCAAGCACATCGGCGTACGCATCGCCCGCAGGGGAGCCGAGTCCAGCCAACGGTTAGGGCGCCGACGACGGGTCATCGAGCGGACCATGTCCTGGCTGACCGGCTACCGCCGGCTCAACCACCGCTACGGACGCAGCCCCCGCACCTACCTGGCCCTCCTCGGACTCGCGGCAGCCCTCTGCTGCTACGAACGACTCGCCCGCCTCACCACATAGGACACCCTTTTAGGCAGGGGTGCCCCTTGACGCAGGCCTACTAAGTGGTCTGCGGCGGAAGTCCTTCGGGGGTTGATCAGGCTGCCAGGTCGACGGAGGATTCTTCTTGTCGGTCGGAGGCTGCGTGCCGATCGAGCCTGGCCAGTAGATCGTCCAGGTCGGAGGTGGTGAACCTCCACTGGAACGGCTGTGCCGTGGCGTTGTAGCGGTCTTCGAATGCTCGGAGCCGGTCCCGGACCTGAGCGAGGTCTGTGAAGTCGTTCGGCCGGACGACCTTGCGCTGGACGATGGAGAAGAAGATCTCGATCTGGTTCGTCCAGGAGGCGTGGATTGGGGTGTGGACCATGACGGCGTTCGAAAACCTGCCGTTCAGGCGGTCGATTGCCCGCCGGCCGCGATGGGAGGAGCCGTTGTCGACGACCCAGAAGACGCGTTTCGCGCTGGCGTAGGGCTCCGTGGTCATGACCTGCTCGACCAGATTCATGAAGGGAACGATGCCGGTCTTGGGTTCGCACCGGCCGAAGACCTTCGCGCGGTGGACGTCGTAGGCGGCGAGGTAGGCCAGTGCGCCGCCGCGGCCGTACTCGTGGTTGACGCGCATCGCCCGGGCCTTGCCCGGGGCCAGGGTCGGATGGCAACGGCAGCGGGCTTGGACGGAGGTCTTCTCGTCGCTGGAGAGCACGTATTCGTCCTCGCCCAGCGGTGTGCCCTCGAACGTCCGGTCGTAGAGGTCCAGAACACGCTGGGCCTTGGTGCGGAAGTCGGGGTCGCGGATGAAGATCCATGACCGGTATTGCCAAGGCTTGAGCGCGTCCTCGCGCAGCCAGCGGCGCACTGTTGAGGCGGAGACGCTGTCGGTGATCCCGCGTGCGCTCAGCTCGGCGGCCAGCTCTGGGCAGGACCAGCGTGCCAGCGGCACGCTGGTCTCGGCGGGCAACTGGCAGGCCAGCGCCTTGGCCTCGGTGACCTGCACGGGAGTGAAGCGGGCGGGACGTCCGGAGCGCGTGCGGTCGGCCAGGGCCGGCGGACCGCCGTCGGTGAACCGGCCACGCCAGGCGCGAACTGTGTCCAGGTGCAGGCCCGTCTCGCGTGCGATCCGCGCGTTGGAGTGCCCCCGCGCCGCGTGCAGGACGACCTGCGCGCGTACCCGCAGCCTGTACTCGGTCTTGTGGCCGTAGGCCATCTTCTTCAACCGCTCACGCCCGGAGCAGTGAGGAAGATTGGGCGTGCGGAAGCGAGAGGCAACGCGGGAGAACCGTTCACGAGAAGCGGACCGTCCTCCCCCGACCGGCAGAAGGCACCGCGCCGTGGACGCACCGGAAGTGCATTTCGGCGTCGCCGTTCTCGGAGGCGGGCCCGGCGCTACGCCGCCCGCACCGCCGGCCGGGCGGCGGGCAGCCGTCGTCCAGGAGGACTTCTGGTGCGGCGCCTGCCCGGCCATGGGCGGCATCCCGCAAGGCGCTGCTGCTGGGCTGTCCCGAGCACGCGCATCTGCTCACCGGGAAGGTGAGACCTGCAGGCAGAACACGTCAGATGTTCCAGACTCCTGCTTCAGCGGCGGTACGGACGTAGTCGGCGAAGGCCCGGGGCCGGCGACCGAGCACCTTCTCCACGTCATCGGTGACCGAGGCCAGAGCGCCGACGTGGATCTGGGCATACAGGTCCACGGTCAGCTGCACCCATTCCTCGGGCACACCGTGCGCACGCTGCTCGGCGGCGTACTCCTCGGGCGACAGCGGGGTGTAACGGATGTCGCGGCCGGTTGCGTCGGCGATCTGCGCAACGGCGTCGGCGAACGACATCGCCTGCGGGCCGCTCAGCTCGTACGTCGCTCCGGCGTGCCCGGTCTCGGTCAAGGCGGCGACCGCGACGGCGGCGATGTCCTCGGCATCGACGAACGCCTCCGTGCCGTCTCCGGCTGGCAGCCGCACGTCACCGGACAGGACGGCGCCGTGCAGGAAGTCCTCGCTGAAGTTCTGGAAGAACCACCGCAGCCGGAGCACCGTGGCCTCCAGACCCGCTTGGTCCAGCGACTGCTCGGCCGTCACCGCGTGCTCCAGGCCCGGGGCGCCGGTGTCGGGAAAGGAGACCAGCACCGCCCGACGCACCCCGGCCTCGAAAGCCTGGCGGGCGAAGGCGGCGATGTCGTCGGCAGCCTGCGCGCTCCCGAGATCAGGAGCGACCAGATACACCCCGCCCACCCCGCTCAGTGCCGGCTCCCAGGTGGTGCGATCGCTCCAGTCGAAGCGAACCTCCGCGGAGCGGGAGGCGGCCCGCGCCAGAACTCCCCGGTCCCTCAGTTGCCGCAGCACGCGGCGGCCGGTCTTGCCGGTGGCGCCGGTCACCAGAATCGTCTCGTTGCTCATGCCCTCCAGCGAACCAGCCGCCACCGGCGGCGGACATGGCGAGCACGCTCGCGTCCATACGCATTCGTCTACGCTGACCTGCATGGATCCCCAGACTCCGACCGGCGCGGACCCGCTGACCGAGCTGCTGAACGGGGTACGGACCGTCGGGGCGGTCTTCAACCGGTCGACGCTCTGCGGCACCTGGGCAGTGCGCTTCGAGGATGGCTCGCCGCTCGCACTGGCCGTGTCGCTGCAAGGCCCCGTCTGGGTGCTTCCCCAGGAAGGTGAGCCGGTGCTTCTAGGGCGTGTTGCGAAAGTGGATCTTGTTCGTTCATGATCGTGTCCTGTGGGACGTGGGGATCTGACGAACGGCCAGTGGTCCCGGCTTGAGCC
>NZ_JBSFUB010000179.1:0-6495 GCF_053591575.1 Streptomyces altiplanensis
TGAGACGTCGAACACCTCTCTCAACGGCACAGGGGCCTCGCGCGTTGCGGGAGGCCACCCCATCACCCGACCGGTGGCCACTCTGAAAACGCTCACTATCTCCGGGGACGCCACCGGCAGCACCTTCGTCGGCGGGCAAACTGCCTGCACCGCCACAACCAACAGTGCTGGGAAAGCCACGGCGCCGACCCTGACCGCCGGCTCGGCCGACACCGGCTCCTTCACCGTCACCGTCAAGCCCACCAATGGCAACTCCCAAGCCCCCAGTATCACCTTCGCCCCCCAGGTGAAGAAGGCTCTCGGGCCGACCGGACGGAACATCCGAGTCACATTCACCGACACTACTGGCCACGAAGGGATAACGCTGCGGATTATTCGAGGCCAACTAGACTTTACTCTCGAATCCGGGCAAACCAAGGAATTCATCATCCAAGAGGGTGTCCCTTACCAGACCGTCATCAGCTTCAACGACAGCACCAATATCGACGGCTCCGTCTACTTCACCTACGACACCACGAAAAAGCATGCCAACATCGACCACAACGCCACCCAGCCTCCCATCCAGGGCAAGGAGAAACTCCACTGGGCCGACACCAGCAGAACCAACGAGTTCAGTGCTACCTGGAAGAAGGCCTGACACGCCAGTCAACGCCCTGGGGCACGCAGGCGGGCAGTCGTTTGGGCCGCCACAACTTCAGCTGGTGAGTCCCCCGGAGGGAGCGAGTAGGTCCACTCGGTCGGTGCCACGGCCCCTTCGCCGCTTCCCGTCCCCGTCAGGGTCCTTTGCATGATCGAGGTCTGTCCGGGTTCATCCTGTGAGGCCGAGGGCGGTCAGGGGCCTGCGGCAGTTGCGGGCGGTGTGACGTAGGGCGGCGGCGATGTTGGTGCGTCCGTCCTGGCGGTGGACGCCGATGGCGAGGTTGCGCAGGCCGGCCATGATGCGGGGAGGTGACCGACGTGGATTTCGGAGTCGTCCTCGCGGAAGGTGCGGTCGCGGACGTGATGCAGAAGATTCTCGATCTTCCAGTGCCCTCTGATCCAGGCCGCGAGCTGGAGGCCGGTCGCCGCGCCGGGCGGCAGGCTGGTGATCAGGTAGATGCGCTCGACGGTGAGCTTGCCGGTGGTCAGGTTCTTCCTCCAGCGCACGACTTGAAGAGCCTGGCGGGCGTCCGGGCAGTCGAGGTGGGCGAAGGCGACGGTCTTCAGCCGCCGGATCTCCAGGCGGTGGTGGGCCCGGGTGCGGTCGTGGTGGTCGAGCGTGATCTCGCGCCTGGGCAGACGGCCGACGCGGTCGAACAGGCCGGGGTGGTTGGCCTTGACTTGGGCGATGTAGTGGGCGCCACGGGTGCGGAGATAGGTGCCGTGGGGCGTGCTGGGTGTGCAGAGCATCGGCGGTGATGACCGTTCCGGTCAGGTCGATGCTGTCCAGCAGGGGCTTGAAGGCGGGGATCTCGTTGCTCTTGTCGGCGACCTGGCGCTGGGCCAGGACGTGACCGGTGTGGTCCATCGCGGCGAGGAGGGTGACGTACGGGGTGGTGGCGGTGCGTGATCCGCGCAGGGCCTTGCCGTCGACGGCGATCGCCCGCAGTCCGGGCCCGGCCGGGGTGGCCCGGGCGGCGAGGAAGGCTCCGATCGCCTGATCCAGTGCGTCGCCGTCCAGCCGCACGAGGAGACGGCGCAGGGTATGCGGGTGCGGGACGGACACCGCGCCGGTCAGCGGATCCACGGGGAAACCGAGGGCCCGGCAGGCCCAGGCGGGCGCCTCGCTGATCCATTCCGTGATCGCAGTGAGGGAGCGGGCACCGGCCAGGACACTCGCCGCGGCCGCGGTGACCAGCGCGGACAGCTGGTAACGGCGGCCTCGGACACCTCGTGGGTGGGGAAGCAGGTCCAGAAATCCGGACAGACGGACTGCGTCTACCAGCGGAGCCGACGCGGAAGCCCGGACCAGTTGTTCCAGCGAGGCGGGCACGAGGAAAGATGCAGGAGCAGGCACTGACTCACCAAGTGTTCATGGGACTTCGACACTCACATGATCACCGAGACCGTGCCTGCACTGCGTTCCCCCTGCCCGAACCGGGACGCTCACCCCTGCTTCGCGACAACTCCGGCGAACCGAGTGATTTCCGATCTTGCAAAGGACCCTGCATCCCCACCCACGTGAAAACGCCCGTGAAGGCCGTCCTCGCCCTTCACCATGCCTCTGGCTGAGGCTGAAAAGGGCTCTGTGATCCGGAATCCCCCGTCCGGAACTTCAGCGGCGGAATACCTCCATCACCGTTGCTGGCATTTCACTCCCGGTGGCGGTTCTCAATACTCGATTCAGCCGAAGGTCCGCAGCGTGAAGAAGAGTCTCATATTGCGACAAAGTGCGGACGCGCCCATTGACAAGAATCGCTTGCAGCAAGTCGATCGAGTCCAGAGTGACGTCGGACTGATCCGGACGGAGCCAGTCGACGATGACCAGAGGGGTGTCGGTTCCCATGGCATTACGACAGCAGGAGAGGATCCGTGTGCAGTTTTCGTCGTCCCAGTCGCAGAGAACGCTCTTCAACATATAGAGACCCCCGCCGTCCGGAACCTCGCGAAGAAAGCTTCCGCCGATGAAACGGACGCGGGAAGTCAGCCCTAGGTCATCTAGGGGCCGGCGTGCTTGCTCGACCACCTCCGGACGATCGAACAGGATCCCCTTTACTTCCGGATAGGAAAGCAGGATCCGAGAGAGGAATACTCCGTGACTTCCACCCACGTCCACCACCGTGTCGCGTCCCGCGAAGCTGTAGCCGGCGAGCACGCAGTCCGCCACCGTATTGGTCAGTTCGCGCATCGCACCGGCGAACCACGTGGCTTCTTCGAGATTATCGGCATAGTGTTCCCATAAATCCTTGCCCAACGCCTGCTCTGTGGTTGCCCGCCCGCTGAGCACCGCGAGGTGAGCCATCTCGGCAGGACGACTGTAACTGGGAGCAGTGAACGCCAGCACCGTGTTACGGCAAGATCCGTCCTCCCGGCGCAGCAGGGTCAACATCGGCGTTTCTTCGAACCGGCCGGAACCTGGGATTCGCCGGACCAGTCCGATGGATTCGGCGACTCGCAAGAACCTCACGACGATCTCGGGGTCGGCGGCTCCGAGCGCATCGCTCAGTTCGACCTCGTTGTGCGGCCTCTCGGCGAGGTGATCGGCGATACCCAGCCTGGCTGTGGCAGACAGCACGTTGAGAGCCAAGCCCCCTTCGAAAACGCTGAAGAGCTGTTTCCGTGCCGCCCGCCTAATGTCCGCATCCATACTTGCTTTCTCTTCCATCGGAGGGGTGATGCCCCTTTCACATGCCGACGTGCTCGACGGTTGGAAACCCTAAGGCACGGCGGGCAGTGACGGCCGCCCCGTAACCCGTTCGGCGGCGCGGCGAGGTTCGTCCGTTCGGCGCATCGTCAAGTTCGTGTGCGAGTAGGCGGCGACCAGCAGGCATGACCGGCACGCGCGATCTGCATGCTGGGAGGTACCCGTTGGAGGCCCTGAAGATGACCTGATCGGGTTGAGTTTCAGGACAATCGGGGGGTTACGTGTCGCGTCAGTCCGAAGACGGGGTACCTTCTGCTTTTCTAAGTTCGGTGATGAGATCGCGGACGGCCCGCAGTCCGAGGTTTCCCCGGGGCAGGCAACGTAGGAGATCGAAGTGCGCATTGTTTTCACCGCGCAGACCATCTATTCGCATCTCGTTCCACTGGTGCTGCCGATTGCGGCGCTCACGCAGCGGGCAGGGCACGAGGTAGTGGTCGCGACCGGAGCCGAGCTGGCGCACCACGTCGAGCGGGCGGGGCTGCGACCGTTGGTACTGCCGAACGCGATCTCGATGACGGACATCCTCGGCGATGAGGAGCTGGCCCGGAAGTCCGGCGCGCGCCTCCGGCCCGGGGTCACGACCGCCGGCACGCCGGAGATGTTCGGGTATGCCTTCATCACCCTGATGGGCAGCCGTACTGCGGCGGACTTGGTGGAGGCACTGTCATCCTGGAGACCCGACGTGGTGGTTCGCGAAACAACCGAGTACGGCGGATACCTGGCCGCCGAGTACCTCGGAATTCCGCACGCCACGCTCGACGTCATCGCACCACTCGCGCCCTACGGCCACCCTGTAGTGCTGGCAGAACTGAACCGTCAACGCGCCGCCTGGCACCTGCCGCCGGTTGTCGATCCCTTAGCTCCCCTGCGCGGTTTTCGGGCGTCGGTAGTTCCGGAGGTGTTCCACCCGGACGAACTCCGGCTGCAGAGCGGGCGTCACTACCGGGCACCGGAGACGGAAGCGGAGACACTGGACCCTGCGGTGGCGGACCTCCCTGCGGACCGGCCGCTGGTGTTGGCCAGCCTGGGTTCGATCACCGGCCGGATGCTGGGCAATGGACCGTCCCCGTTGGACACCGTCATCAAGGTGCTGGGGCAGCTGCCGGTGACCGGTGTCGTCGCGCTCGGTGCAGAGCGCGATCCCGCGGGGTGGCAGGGAGCGCGTGCCGGCAACGTTCACCTGGTGTCTTTCGTGCAGCAGAGTACGTTGTTGGCGGCGACCGACGTCTTCATTACCCACTGCGGTTTCAATGGCACGCGCGAAGCGTTCTCCTCGGGTGTTCCGATGGTCGGGCTGCCGCTGTTCGCCGAACAACCCGCCAACGCGGAGCGCATCGAGCAGCTGGGTGCCGGCCTTGCGTTGAGGCTGGAGGGCCTCAGCATCAACTCGCTGACCTCGACGGTTGAGCGAGTGCTCACCGAACCGGTGTTCCGGGCGCGCGCCAAGGGAATTCAGCGTCGCATGCTCGCGCTTCCGCCAGCCGAGCACCTCGTCGCCGACATCGAGAAGTTCGTGAACTCGTCGGCCCCAAGACCTTCCGGGAAACAGACGGTGCTTCGTCCGGCGTTTGCTGATCCGGATCGGGAAGCGGGAAAACCAGCCTCCGTACCCGAGCGAGGCTGAAAGAGTCTCACCGTTCCTGGACCTGATGAGGAACGTGTCCGCGATTTCTTTCCCGAACGCGCTTGTCGTCAGTACGCACATAGAAGCGGGACAGGGAGAAAAATGGAATCGGTACTCGCACCCGGCAACCGGGTGGTCGTCGCGGGCGGTGCGGGGTTTCTCGGCTCCCACCTGTGCGCCGCGCTCATTGCGAACGGGGTGTCGGTCGAATGCCTGGACGACCTGTCCACCGGCCGGCTCGACAACATCGCCGGGCTGGTGGATCATCCACGTTTCCGCTTTCGTCGAATCGACATCTCCGAACCGTTCGACATCGCAGATGAGGTTGCCGCCGTACTGCACCTCGCATCGCCAGCTTCGCCCATGGACTACTACAAGCTGCCGCTCGCCACGCTCCGAGCGGGCAGCGCCGGAACCTGGAACCTGCTGCGGCTTGCGGAGACGAAGCGAGCACGGTTCGTGCTGGCATCCACCTCGGAGGTGTACGGGGACCCGAAGCAACATCCGCAATCGGAAAGCTACTGGGGTCACGTCAATCCGGTCGGCCCACGGGCCGTTTACGACGAGTCGAAGCGGTTCGCCGAATCCTTGACTGCGTGTTTCCGGCGAGAGCTCGACGTAAACACCGGCATCGTCCGGATCTTCAACAGCTACGGACCTCGGATGCGTCCGGATGACGGGAGAATGGTACCGACATTCATCCGGCAGGCGCTGACCGGGCTGCCGCTGACCATCACCGGTAGCGGCGAGCAGACCAGGTCACTTTGCTTTGTGGACGACACCGTGCGCGGCCTGCTCGCGTTCACGGCCGCATCCCATTCGGGTCCGATCAATATCGGCAGCCAGGACGAGAAGACAGTTCGTAATGTCGCCGACGTGATCCGTGAACTCACTGCTTCGACCGTGCCGCTACGGTTTCTCCCGCCTTCGGTCGACGATCCGGCCAGGCGCTGCCCCGATACCTCCCTTGCTCGCGACCTGCTCGGCTGGCAGACCATGGTGCCGCTGGGGGAAGGTCTGACGCGCACTGCCGAGGCGATGGCCACGGAACTCGGCTTGCCCCTGCCTACACGGCTGGGGGCCGGCGTTGGTGGCCGATGAGAGGTTGGAGGTTGATCCCTGGGAGTGGACACCGGGTTTCATGCAAGGAGTGACAGCGTACGTGACGTGATCAGTTGCTGTTCGAACTCGGCTGGTGTGAGGTAGCCGAGTGCGGAGTGCCGACGGCGTCGGTTGTAGTACGACAGCCAGCGGAACAGCTCGAGCCGGGTCTGTGCCTTCGAGGTCCAGCGGCGGCCATGGAGCAACTCGCGTTTGAGGCCCTGGAAGAATGACTCGGCGAGGGCATTGTCATAGCTCGAGCCGACCCGGCCCATGCTGCAACGGATGCCGTGCCGGCGGCAGACCTCGGCGAAGGCGGCCGCGCTGTACTGACCGGATTCAACCGGTCGTTGCAACACCAGCTTGTTGAAGCAACTGTAGCTGCTCGTTGAATGCCTCGGCGGGTGTCTTCCAACCGAGCGTCTTG
>NZ_JBSFUB010000180.1:0-6387 GCF_053591575.1 Streptomyces altiplanensis
GACCGGCGGCTCCCTGACGGGCCCCGCGTCGGCCGCGCGTCGGACGCGTGTCCGACGCGGGAGAGGGCCCGGCTCCGTGCCTGGTGGGAGGCGTGCGGGAGGCAGGCTCCCTTGGCCTGTTCACGCCATTCCGCATCGATTGACGAGGGGGCGTCAATTCCGCAGAGTGAAGGCGAGGAGCGGCCCGCTTTCCCGTTCCGCATCCCCATTTTGGGAGCGCTCCCGGAATTCCCCGCCCGTCCTGCCCGCACAGGAGGAAACCCCCATGCGCAGACCCGCGTTACAACTGACCATGGCCGGCCTGGCCGCGCTCGCACTCGTGCTCGCCACCATCGCCGTCCAGCTGACGACCTCCCGGACGGCCACCGCCGCCGCGGGCCAGACCACGGCGGTCACCGGTGGCCCGGACAGCTTCACCCAGCAGCTGCCGACCGGTGGAGCCTCGCAGTACACCACCCCGCTCGAACGCTGCCACACCAGCCCCAGCTACCCCTTGTCCGGTACCAACCCGATCCTGAGCGAGCCGCTGACCACGTCCTTCACCTCGAACGTCCCCCTCTCCGTCAGCGTGAAGGCCGACAGCACCACCGGTTACGGCGTGCGGGAGCTGGTCTTCACCAACCGCTCCGACAAGCCGATCCACCTGGACTGCGGCGTCCTGATCTTCCGGGCCCCGTCCGGCTCGGACCAGCACCACTACGGGGCCTCCCAGGCGTTCGGGCACCCGCAGCAGGACTTCCTGGAGGTCAAGCGGGGCGACGGCACTTCGTTCTACATCGCGCGCCTGGGCTTCCACGACGTGTCGCTGCCCCAGCGGGGCATCGACCCGGGCCACACCTGGGTGTACAAGCTCGGTGGGTCGAACCAGGGCGCGGTGTCCCTGGAGACCACACGTGACTCCATCCGCTTCACCGCGGACCTGAGCGTCTCCTCCAACACCGACCTGGCGAAGAAGTACGGCACCGTCCGCTACGCCAACTGATCCCCCGTACCGCAGTGCCGTGAGGGCCGGGCAGACACGCGCCCGGCCCTCACGGTCCGTGCCGTTTGGAGGCGGCATCCGCCCATGGACCGACTCATCCGCCGGCGTACCGCCCGGCACCCCGGCCGCCGGCCGGCCGCTTGGCGCACGGACCGCGCCCGCCTGCTGCGGCTCTCCGCAGTGGTCGCGGCACTGATCGCGGTGGCCCTGGCCGGCCGCGCCCAGGACAGCACCGGCTCACCGGGCGGCGCAGGGCAGGCGGTCGGGGCCGGAGCCACGGCGACGCAGGCCGCCCGCTCGGCCGCGCAGACCCACCTCGGACTGCTCTCGGGCGGTGACTGGGCCACGGCCTGGGACGGATGGAGCGGTGACGCCCAGCGCCACGTGCCACGGGACACCTATGTCCGTACGCACCGGATCTGCCACCCCCTGCTCGCCGTCCCGCTGGAGACGGTACGGGCGGTCCCGCTGGACCGGCGCACCGTCGAGGTCGGCTGGCGGGGCGGAGGCACCTCGGGCACCCTGCGCATGGTGTCCGAGGGCGGCGGATGGCGCGTCGCACCGACCCGCGCGCAGCTGGGCCCCTACGCGGACGGACCCGGCGAGGCGGTCGCCGCACTGCGCCGCCGGGGCGAATGCCCACGCCAGGAGGCGGCCGGCCGGGTGCCGGGCGCCTCCTCAGCCGGTGCGTAGGCCGAGCCCGTAGAACCTCACCTCGTACGGGTCCGCCCACTCGCCCTCGCCGCCGAGGACCAGGGAAAGAGGATCGCCGAGGCCCGCCGCACGAGCCGTCCTCACGAGAAGCTCCGCGACGGCGGACGCGTCGACCTCTCCGGGGCCGCCTGCGTCGACGCGCCACCGCGGGGCATCGCTGTCCCGCATGAAGCCGTTCGTGTGCGGGAGCGCGGCGGCGGGCTGCCAGCCGAGCGCGGCGGCGTCCATGCCGTCCGGTGCGTAACACCCGATGTGCAGCCGCCCGTCACACTCCACGTGGAACAGCATGGGCTCACCGGTGGTGCCCTTCACCGGCCCGTACAAGGGCATCGAGAAACGCAGGCCGAGCGCGGTCGACTCGGCGGGCAGCGTGCCCAGGAAACCGGCCAGCGCATCGCTCAGCGCCTCCCAGGACCACACCGCCCAGGCCTCGGGGAGGTCCTCCTGGTCCACGTCCGCGAGGCGGCCCCGGACGCCGAAGAAACCGGGAAACCCACGGTCGCGGTAGGTCAGCCATTCGAACCAGGAAGTGACAAGGGTGATGCGCCCGAGCACCAGTTCCGGTCCGGACGCGCCGGCGCGCAGCTCCAGCGCGGCCGGACCGTTCTGCCAGCGCAGGTACGGCGTCCCCCAGGACTGCTCCACCACGTCGGTGAACGGGCGCAGCCCGCCGTAGGAGCCCGCGACGGCCGCGGCGCCGAGTGCCCCGGTGACCGCGTCGGCCACCCGCCGGAACGCTGTCGCCTGGGCGAGCGCGTCGGGGGCGGCACGGACCACGGGCACGGCGAGTTCGGCGTACTCCTGTCCCTGCCTCTCGTCCGGCTCCCTGTCGGCCGGGACCGCGCGGGCGTCCCCGGCCCGCAGTCCGGTCAGCGCGCGGGGCCCCTCGGCCGTGTCCAGCCACGTCCACCCGAGCTCCTCGGCCAGCGCCCGGACGTCACTCCCGTACCACCTCCCGCCCCACTCCATGCCCTCGCCCAGGGCGAAGAGGCGCCGGGCCAGTGCTCCCGTCTCCGTGGCGTTCATGTACTCGTCGAGCCCAGCAGTCATCGCGTCCCCCGGCTGATCGTCCCTCAGCAGGACATCGTGCCCCATGGCTCCGACATCGCCGCGGGCTCCCGCTCAGGCCGACGCGCGCCGCACCAGCTTGGTGCGCAGGATGACGTGGCGCCAGGCCGCGCTCGGCGCCTCGATGTCCTCCAGCAGCACCCGTGCCATGGCGCGGCCCATCTCCTCCACCGGCTGGCGCACGGTGGTGAGCTGCGGGTCGGTGTGCTGGGCGAGGGGGGAGTCGTCGAACCCCACGACGGCCACGTCCTCGGGCACCCGGCGGCCCGCCGCGCGCAGGGTGTGCAGGGCGCCGGCGGCCATGATGTCGGAGGCGGCGAACACCGCGTCGAGGTCCGGATGGCGGTGCAGGAGCTCGGCCATCGACCGGCGTCCGCTCTCCTCGGTGAAGTCGCCCTGCGCGATCCACGACGGGTCCACCTCGCCGAAGGACTGCCGCATCGCCTCCTGGTAGCCGCGGAGCCGGCACTGCGCGACGTACATGTCCGGCGGGCCGGTGACCGTGGCGATGGCGCGCCGTCCCGAATCCGCCAGATAGCGCACCGCCGACCGGGCGCCGCCGACGTTGTCGGAGTCGACGTACGACACGGCCTCGTCGCTGGAGCGCCGGCCGCTGAGCACGGTCGGCAGTTCCAGCTCGGCGAGCATGTCGGGGAGCGGGTCGCTGCCGTGCACGGACACCAGCAGCACCCCGTCCACCCGGCCGGCCCGCGCGTACTGCACGAACCGCTGCCGTTCCTTGTCGGTGCGCACCAGCGTGAGGAGCAGCTGGATCTCGGTCTCGGCCAGCCCCGTGCCGACCGCGTGGACGATCTCGGAGAAGAACGGCTCCGCGAAGAAGCGCCGCTCGGTCTCCGTGATCACCAGCGCCACCGCGTCGGTACGGCTGCCGGCCAGCGCACGGGCGGCGTGGTTGGGGACGTAGCCCAGCTCGGCTATCGCCTGCTCGACCACCAGCCGGGTCTCGGTCTTCACCCCGGGCGCGTTGTTGATGACACGGGACACCGTGCCCCGCCCGACGCCCGCGAACGCGGCCACTTCCTCGAGCGTGGGCGGGCCCGTGCGTCCTTTCGCCACCATCGCGCGCGACCTCCAGGAGCGATATTCCGGTCCCCGGGTCACCTGTTGGCAGGGGGACAGGCACATCGAATCACCGGAAGCGCTCCCTCCCCAACCAGTTGATCGCATTCGTCGGCGCGTTCCTCGCGAGGTGGCGGGTTTCTGCCCCGATGTCGGGGCAGGGCCCTGTCGAGAGGGGGACGGTCAAGAGATATCTTGATGTCAAGCAATGTTGCAGACGTGGAGCGGAGCACCCGGTGACTGACTCGACCATCATCTACACACACACCGACGAGGCCCCGGCCCTGGCGACGTATTCGTTCTTGCCTGTGGTCGAGGCCTACGCCTCGACGGCCGGGGTCACGGTGGAGAGCCGTGACATCTCGCTGGCGGGGCGCATCATCGCCAGCTTCCCCGAGCACCTCAAGGAGAGCCAGCGCATCGAGGACGCGCTCGCCGAGCTCGGTGAACTGGCCAAGACGCCCGGCGCGAACATCATCAAGCTTCCGAACATCTCGGCCTCGATCCCGCAGCTGAAGGCCGCCGTCGCCGAGCTCCAGGAGCAGGGCTACGCGCTCCCGGACTACCCGGACGACCCGAAGACCGACGAGGACAAGGAAGTCCGCGCGCGCTACGACAAGGTCAAGGGCAGCGCCGTCAACCCCGTACTGCGCGAGGGCAACTCCGACCGCCGCGCCCCCGCGTCGGTCAAGAACTACGCCAAGGCGCACCCGCACCGCATGGGCGCGTGGACGGCCGACTCGAAGACCAACGTCGCGCACATGCAGAACGACGACTTCCGCTCCACCGAGAAGTCCGCCGTCATCTCCGAGGCGGGCTCCCTGCGCATCGAGCTCGTGGGAGACGACGGCACCACGACCGTCCTGCGCGAGTCGGTGCCCGTCCTGGCGGGCGAGGTCGTCGACGCGGCCGTCATGCGCGTCGCGGCCCTGCGCGAGTTCTTCGCGGCGCAGGTCGCCCGTGCCAAGGCCGAGGGCATCCTGTTCTCCGTGCACCTGAAGGCCACGATGATGAAGGTCTCCGACCCGATCATCTTCGGCCACGTGGTGCGCGCCTTCTTCCCGAAGACCTTCGCGCAGTACGGCGAGGCGCTCGCCGCCGCCGGTCTGTCGCCCAACGACGGCCTCGGCGGCATCCTCAAGGGCCTGGACTCCCTGCCGGACGTCGGCGCCGAGATCAAGGCGTCCTTCGAGGCCGAGCTCGCCGAGGGCCCGGCCCTCGCGATGGTCGACTCCGACAAGGGCATCACCAACCTGCACGTACCGAGCGACGTCATCGTCGACGCCTCCATGCCGGCCATGATCCGCACCTCCGGCCACATGTGGGGCCCGGACGGCCAGGAGGCCGACACCCTCGCGGTCCTCCCGGACAGCAGCTACGCCGGCATCTACCAGGTCGTCATCGACGACTGCCGCGCGAACGGCGCGTTCGACCCGTCGACGATGGGCTCGGTGCCGAACGTCGGTCTGATGGCGCAGAAGGCCGAGGAGTACGGCAGCCACGACAAGACCTTCGAGATCCCGGCCACGGGCACGGTCCGGGTCGTCGACGCGGCCGGCAACGCCGTCCTCGAGCAGGCCGTCGGCGCGGGCGACATCTTCCGCATGTGCCAGACCAAGGACCTGCCGATCCAGGACTGGGTCAAGCTCGCCGTCACCCGCGCCCGCGCGACCGGCGTCCCGGCCGTCTTCTGGCTCGACGAGACCCGCGCGCACGACGCGCAGCTGATCGCCAAGGTCCGCACGTACCTCGCCGAGCACGACACCGAGGGCCTCCGGATCGAGATCATGTCGCCGGTCGAGGCCACCGCGTTCTCCCTGGAGCGCATCCGCCGCGGCGAGGACACCATCTCCGTCACCGGCAACGTCCTGCGCGACTACCTGACCGACCTGTTCCCGATCCTCGAGCTCGGCACGAGCGCGAAGATGCTCTCGGTCGTCCCGCTCATGAACGGCGGCGGCCTGTTCGAGACCGGCGCCGGCGGCTCCGCGCCCAAGCACGTCCAGCAGCTCGTCAAGGAGAACTACCTGCGCTGGGACAGCCTGGGCGAGTTCCTCGCGCTCGCGGTCAGCTTCGAGCACCTCGCGCAGTCCACGGGCAACGCGCGCGCCCAGGTGCTCGCCGACACCCTCGACCGCGCGACGGCGACCTTCCTGGAGGAGGACAAGTCGCCGAGCCGCCGCCTCGGTGGCATCGACAACCGCGGCAGCCACTTCTACCTGTCGCTGTACTGGGCGCAGGAACTGGCGAAGCAGACCGAGGACACGCAGCTCGCCGAGGCGTTCGCCGCTCTCGCCAAGACGCTGGCCGAGCAGGAGCGGACCATCGTCGACGAGCTGATCGCGGTGCAGGGCTCGCCGGCCGACATCGGCGGCTACTACCGGCCCGACGCGGCCAAGGCCGAAGCCGTGATGCGTCCGTCGAAGACCTTCAACCAGGCCATCGCGACCCTCGCCTGACGCCACAGCGCCACTGCGGACCGTTCCGGTCCTGTCCCGCCCCGGCCGACGCCCCGCGTCGGCCGGGGCGGCCGTGTCCTCACG
>NZ_JBSFUB010000181.1:0-6289 GCF_053591575.1 Streptomyces altiplanensis
GTACGTCACCCCGCTCGAAACGAGGTCTCTGCTCAGGCAGAACCTCGCCCCGGCAGCGTAAGCCCCCGCTGTCCAGCTCGCGGGGGGAACTTCAGACTGCATTACGAGGCGGCGTTTCGCCCTTCCGTGTGCGTCCACAGTTCCAGCACGTGCGCCGCGGTGACGTCACCCGGCCCCCGGACGGTCGAGCTCTGGACGGAGAAGTAGCGGGCCAGCCAGGACAGCACTGAGTAGAGACTCTCGGCCCCTCTCACCCGCTTCACGCCCGAACGCGGCGAGGTACGTTCCGCAAAGGATGAGGCGAACCAGCGCTGCAGGCCCTCATCAATCACGACCCGCTTCCCCTTGGGGTCCTGGATGTCGGCGAAGTCGAACACCCGCGAGCGGGCACCAGACTCCTCGATGACGCGCACCGCGGTACCCCCCGATGCCTCCAGCAGCCGCTCCGGAGGCCGCCAGTCACTCGATGGCATGGCCGCCTGGCGTCCACCACGCCCTCCTGCGCTCATGCGCTGCCCCCTGTCTGGACATTCATACCCGGGCGAGCGACCCTGGTCAGCGTCCGGCCGCCCTGCTCGGCCACGGTGCGGATCAGCGCCTCGACCGCTTGGGTCTCCTCGCTGTCCAGTAACTCCATCAAGTAGTCGACCTGCAGCGCGGTGAACGGCTCCAGATACGTATCCCGCGTCGTGGACGGATCCGCGTGCCCCAACATGAGTGACAGCGCGTACCACACGCCCCCGAACATCTCCCGGATGTCCAGCAGTTCCTGCTCGGTGAAGCCATCCAGCTGGGGCTGCCACACCGTCGAGAGCAGCGAATACCACTTGAGGGCGAAGGAGTGCCGGCACATGTGCGGGCGGCACCACAACGGCACGACTCCCTCCCCGCCCGCCTGTGCCCAAACGCGCTGGATCCGTTCGTTGGCGGCGGTGAACGTATCCTCCCAGCCCTCGAACTTCTTCGGCATCCCGTTCGGCGACAGCCACAGGGCCAGCGGCTCCAGCCCGGATGCGGTACGCCGGAACAGCAGGCGGCGCTCGTCGGGGCCCAGTACGTCCACCGAGAGCGATCCCCCGCTCTCCAGATACAGCAGCCGACTTCGGGCGTTGTAGCCACGGACAACCCGCTTATACGGGATCTTTTCGTAGGTCCCTCGCTGTTGAGCTCGGTGTATCGCCTGCGTCCGGGACCCCTCCAACAGGTCGACGTAGCCCCCGATCTCCCGCAGCACCGCCCTCGGTATTCGGTACCACCGCCCCTCCTTGGCACCCTTCACACACGCCGCGGCCAACCAGGCCCGCGGAAGACGGCCTCCGGCGGAGTGCGGAATCTCCACGTCGAGGACGCTGCCCCACTCCTGAAGGCGCAGCCCCGTGCCGTACAGCCCGTCGGCGAAGACCGCATCCCGGTCCTCGTTCGGCCCCGACCAGCCGGCTCGGCGCAGCCCGTCGAAGCCGTAGCCGCGCAGACCGATGTCCCGCCACTGCTCAAAGGGCGCACGCAGCATCCACTTCACCTGGCGGCCACGTGAACCCGTTGGCCGAATCCCATCGCGCCGCTCTCCCCCAGGACTGACCCCCTGTACGGAACGAACGCCTCACAGGTGGCCAGCAGGAGTCGCCCGCTCGTTCAGCGTGCGTGTCGGGCCGAGCAGCCGTGCCGCCTTTACGCTCCTGAGCACTCCTTCGCTCGCTGCGTGGTGCTGCGGTGCTTCAGGCGGTGCGGTGCGCTCCGACGAAGGACTGCAGGGCTTCCTGCGTGTGGGGAAGGCCGAGGTCCCGCAGCCGGTCTGCGGACGAGCGGATGAGCCAGGCGTGCCGGTGGCCGGCGAGATCGCCCAACAGCTGCTGCTGCGCCGCTGTCATGTCGGTGTAGCGGGGTGCGGGGCGCGGCTGCGGAGCGGGAAAGAGCTCCTCGATCGCCCTGCGGGTGCGGGACCCGTAGCAGTCCCAGACGATGCGGGGCAGGCACGCGTCGAGCGCCTCGCGCACGGCGGCCGGGTCCGAGCCGGGCGGCAGGGCGTGCAGGGTGCGCTCGATGTGGCCGAAAAGGTCGCCCTCGCAGTAGTCGGTTACGCGATCGAACGGGCTGCGGGCAGCTGCGGTGAGTTCCGTGACAGCCCGGCCGAGCAGGCTGGGGCCGACAGGGGTTCCGTCGAGGCCGGCGAGGCGGATGAGGGCAGTGGCCGCGGCCCACCGCATCAGCGGATCTGTGGCATCCAGGTACGGGGGGATGTCCTCGGCCGTGGAGGAAGGTCCGACGAGGCCGGCGGCGAGCAGTGCGGTGGCTGCGGTGACCGGGTCCTTCTCGTGTGCGGCAAGGGCGAGGAGGCGGGGCAGGGAGGTGGTGGAGAATTCGGGAAACCAGGCCAGGAGGTAGGCGATCCGGGTCCGCAATCGTGCGTCATCGTCGTCGAGTAGGGCGAGAAGGCCGGGAAGTTCGGCCAGGACGGCGTCGTATGACTGGAGTGCCGACCACCGAGAGTCGGGCGAGTTGCCGGCGGCCACCCAGTCCCGTATTTCCTGCAGCTGTGCGCGCTGGTCGGCATCCGTCGCGGCGGCCAGCTGCTCCTCGTACCACGGCAGGAGCTCCTCCGGTCCGACCTCCGCCGCGGCGGCACGCCATCCGGCCACGTTGATGCCGGTGGTCACGTCGTACTCGTCGTGCCAGTCCACGGCCAGGCGGGTGAGCAGCCACATCGTGTCCTCGCGGGCGGCCGCGGGGCCCGCGAGGGCGATCCTCGCGAGGAATGACACGGCGACCGGAGAGGCCGAATAGCGGCTTCCCTGATGAAAAATGCTGCTGAACAGGCTGCTGAACGCTTGCTTGCGCGCCTCGTCGTCGCTCCCGCACAGGGTGCGTATATGCCCTGGAACGTCATGCGCCGACTCGTAGGCGTGGGACAGGCTGGCCCAGTCCACATCGTCCAGCCCCGCCAGCAGCTTCTCGTACTCGTTGATCATCGAAGAAGGATCGCAGGAGGCACTGACACAGCCTCCGCGGCACAGCAACAGCTGGTCCCGCCCGAGCGGCACCGATCCACAACTTGCTGCAGGTGGGGAATCGCGGTGAGCAGGTCGGAGGAACCTCCAAGCAGCCGGTGGGGAAACTCATGGAGCCTCATCAATGACCCACTGTCCTGCCGACGCACCGGTTCAGCATCTTGGCGTTGTCTCACCGCCGCACAGGCTCACGCCGCCTGGCGGCGCGCCGCGCGATTCGCTGACCGGCGCGAAGGTCGGGATCAGCTGTCTCATGAGACACCCAGAATGCGAAGAACTTCTGCACGCGTACACGCTCGCCGCGCCCGCGACCGCCTCCCGGATCCGGCACGAGTTCGCCCACGTCCTGAACACAGACGCCGGCCGGACCGGTGAACTCATCGCGCTCGCCCAACTCCTCCAGGCCTGCGCCCGAGGCGTCCACCCCGCCCTCGCCCCACTCATCGCCCGTCGCGCCGGGAACCTCACCGGCACCCCCGTACCCGCTCCCTAACCACCCCGAGGCCCCTGTGACGCAACCGAGCACACCCTCCCTCCTCGGAGTCTTCGCACACCCGGACGACGAATCCCTCCACGCCGGCGGAGTCCTCGCCCAGCACGCCGCCGCCGGCGCCCGCACCGCGGTCGTCACCGCCACCTGGACGGCCGACAGCCACCGCGCCCCCGAACTCGCCGCCGCCTTGAACGCCTTGGGCGCCGGCACGCCGCGCCTGCTCGGTTACGCCGACGCGCGCAACCCCGACTCGGCACCCGGCGGTGCCGTACGCCTCGTCGACGCGCCCCTCGACGAGGCCGTCGGCCGCCTCGTCGCACACATCCGGCAGTTCCAGCCCGATCTCGTCGTCGGACACGACGCCTTGGGCCAGCTGACCGGGCACCCGGACCACCGGCGCACCCACCAGATCACGCTCCTTGCCGTCGAAGCCGCCGGTCTTCCGCACCTGTATCCGGACACCGGCGAGCCGTGGCAGCCCGCCGCCTTCTACGCGGCCACCCATCCTCAGGCCGGGATCGCCGACCTCGGTCCGCTGCTCAGCAGGGTCGGGAAATCCCTGCTGACCATGCCCGACGAGTACGTGACCGCCGCCGTGGACGTGACGGCCTTGCTCCCCCGCAAATGGGCTGCCATCAGCTCACACCGCAGCCAGCTCCACGGCGAGCGGCCGCTTCCCGCGCTGTTGTCCCGCGCCGACGCCGGGCGACGGGACCGCATCCTCGCCACCGAGTACTTCACCCGTCTCGGCCTCCCTCGCGGCGGCCCGGTCGCCTCAGCACTCACGGCCCCTCCACCCGGCCCTCGGTGAACACGCTTCACGTCACGACCCAACCAGTGGCATCGGCCCGGGCCGATGAAGACGGACAAGGAGTCCCATGCCCAGTTCACCCCACCACTCCGGCCAGACAGACCCTCCCGCCACCCCGAGCAGCCCGCCGGGTAACACGAACCCGGCCGTCGATGCACCAGGTGCAGCCGTCGCGCTCAGGACCGGACGCTGCCAGTGCGAGCACATCGTGTACCAGGTGCAAGGGGCCCCGGACGATCCGCACGGGTGCTCCTGTGAGAGAGACACTAGGGTGTCCGGCGGGCCCGCCGTGCTGTGGGTGGGCTTCCCCAAGGTCTCGCTGATCTGGAATGGCTCCGGCGGTGAGCCGAAGTGGTGGTTCCCATACCTTCTCCGAACTACTGAGGCTTTCTCAGAGGCTGACATTCGACGTCTCTGCGGACCAGGCGTGGACCACTTCGAGTACGCGCGGCCTTCGCCGGTAGGGAGTCACACCGGGTCTGGCAGGTCCATAAGCGCGAGTTTGGCCGGGTCGACCACAGCGGTGATCTCGGTGATGTGGCCGTCGGTGACGGTGAAGGCGAGGAGGGAAAGCGGGGTGCCGTCCTCGTTCCAGGAGAGGGCGCCGGGGCGGCCGTTGACGGTCGCCGCACGTCCTCGTGCTGCGCTGCCGGCCACTCGCGCGCGGGTGGCGACTTCGGTGGCTCCGAGCGTGACGAACGTGCCGTTCGGTGTGTGGACGGTGAACTTCACTTCAGGGTGGAGAACCTGCAGCAGCTGCTCGAACTGGCCGTCGCGGGCTGCGGCCAGGAAGGCTTGCACCACCTCGCGTTGTTGTCGTCCGGCGCCTGTCGGCTGCTGGGCGGCCTGTACTTTCCTGCGGGCACGGCTAGCAAGCATTTTGGTCGCGTCGGCGGATTTGCCGAGGATGGTGCCGATCTCCGCGAAGGGCACGACGAACACGTCGTGCAGCACGAACGCCAGTCGTTCGTCAGGACGCAGCGAGTCGAGGACCGTGAGGAGCGCGAGGCCGACGGAGTCCCCGATTGCCGCGAGGTCTTCCGGAGCGGGAGCGTCGTCGAGCGTCACGGTGAATTTCGGTAGCTGATCGTCGAAGGAGACTTCTGGGCGCGTCCGGCCCGACCGCAGGACATCGAGGCTGATGCGGCCGACCACGGTGGTCAGCCAGCCGCCGAGGTTGTCGATGGTGTCGGTGTCCTGGCGGGAGAGACGCAGCCATGCCTCTTGGACCACGTCTTCCGCGTCGGCGTGTGATCCGAGCATCCGGTAGGCGACGGCGCGGAGCCGGTCACGGTGGGACTCGAAGACATCGACCATCGGGTCCGCGGGATGGGTGCCGGCCATGTTGTTACCTCCGTGGAAGCTGCTCCGTCATAGGGATGACGCGCACAGGCGCCGCAACGTAACCCGATGAAGGAGAGCACTCCCCCATGGAAAACCGGCTCAAGAACAAGAACGCGAACAACACCGATGTGTGGACCGCGATCCAGCACCTCCAGAAGGCGATCGCCGCCGGCGGCGTCGACCCGAAGCTGCTCGCGCTGGTCCACCTGCGCGCCAGCCAGATCAACAGCTGCTCGGCGTGCGTCTACGCCAGTGTTGCCGGCGGGAAGAAGGCCGGTGACACCGACGAACGGCTGCACAACGTCGCAGCGTGGCGCGAGGCGCCGTTCTACACCGATGCGGAGCGCGCGGCACTGGCGCTGGCCGAGGCCGCAACCCGTCTGCAGGACGGTGCTCCAGGCGTCACCGACCAGATCTGGGAAGAGGTCAACGCCCACTTCACCGAGGAGCAGATCGGCGCGATCAACCTTGAGATCGCGCTGACCAACTTCTTCAACCGGATCAACCGCACCATCAAGGAACCGGCCGGCAGGACCTGGGGCTAGGGCCTGTTGTGAAAGTGCTGGTCACAGCCATTCGTTGATGGCTGCGACCAGCACTGTTGCTTCGTAGCGGACGGCGAGTTTGTCGTATCGC
>NZ_JBSFUB010000182.1:0-6242 GCF_053591575.1 Streptomyces altiplanensis
CGCCGAGAACGGCAGTTCCACCGAGACGGGGGAGAGGCTGCGGAACCTGACCCCCGAGGGCCTGGAGGCCGCCTCCTACGAGATGCGGCTCCCGGTGACGGAGGATGGGCTCCACCGCCCGCGGCGCGGGCTCCAGCGGAGCCTTCCACCCAATGGCCGTCAACGAGACCGCGATCCGTTCCTGCACCTCGGGGTCCACCATGCGCCGGATCGTAGGCGGCACCGCGACACCGACGGACGAGAATCCGTAAACCCCGGACGGATGATCTACACCCGTGACAACCGCCCATCACCAGCACGAGTGTCATGACGCCCGCGCACGCCAGCCTCCTGACCAGCCAACTCCAAGATGGCGGAGGCTGCGTGCACCACACAGCCACACCAATCACGTCAAGCCCCGAAGGACTTTCGGAGTTGACCACCTAGTTCTTGCGTGCGGTTACCAGAGCAAAGGAGAGGAACTCTCCGCCGTCTGCGGTGAGCATGTCGATGACCGGCTGGTTGGCGCTCTGGCCGTCCGGCTGATGCTCGGCGCATGCCTGGGTCCACAGCAGCCAGTCCTGCCAGGCATCTTGCTGGAGCCGCGCGGACGTGACCTCCACCAGTTCAGTGATCGCCCACTGGAAGCGCCACCATTCCGCCGTGTGCCAGGCGATCGCTTCCCAGCCCACCACCTCCTTGATGTGGGACGGGATGGCCCCGAGTTCACGGACGTCCCGTGTCATGGCGGGCGTCGCCATGGCCAGTTGTCCACCGGGGCGGAGAAACCGGACCAGGTAGGGCAGGTAGTTGTCTGCCGTACCGAAGTACTCGAACGCGTCGACGCTCACGATGGCGTCAAAGCTCTCCTCCTCGAACGGCAAGGCGTGCGCCTCCGCCCGCACAGCCTCCACCTGATCGCCGACACCCGCGTCGGCGAAGACGGCTGCCGCATCCTCGGGGGCGACCCACAAGTCTGCCGCGACGACCTGGGCGCCATACTCACGGGCTAGGAACACCGACGTGGCGCCCTTGCCGGAACCGAGGTCGAGAATCCGCATCCCCGGGCGCAGATCAAGGTCCTGGGCGAGGTCCTCCAGCATCCACAACGGGTTCGGCCCCATGGCGAGGTCGAGCAACCAGCCAGGGTCATAGCGGGAGGAGCGCGGATAACGGTCCGGACGTACGAGATCATTCAAGGCAGTCACGAGCACGAACCCAAGCCGATCATCGCTCCAGGCACAACCCGGTTTCGCCTCACTGCTTGGGACTGCTGCAGGGTCTGCCGCACGATCGGGTGACATCTGATCTGGCTTGCCTGTGGGGCGGCCTGGAAGGATGTTGCTGTGCCTGTTCCGTATCCCGAAGAGTTCCGTGGCGATGCCGCGCGTGTGGCGCGCAACCGTGAGAAGGGCGTCGCCCTTGCGCAGATCGCGAAGGATTTCGGCATTCATGAGATGACACTGTCGAAGTGGCTGCGCCAAGCCGCCGTGGAGGACGGCGAGAAGCCCGGTGTCACCAGGTCCGGGTCCGCGGAGAACCGTGAGCTGAAGAAGCGTGTCCGGCTGCTGGAGCAGGAGAACGAGGTCTTGCGCCGCGCGGCGGCCTACCTGTCACAGGCGAACCTGCCGGGAAAAGGCTCTACCCGCTCGTGAGAGAGCTCGCCGCCGACACGGTCCCTGTCGCGCTCACGTGTCGGGTCCTGGGGGCTTGCCCGCCAGCGCTGCTACCGGTGGCTTCGCCGGCCGGGGACCGAGGCCGAGCTCAGCGAGGCTCACCGCGCGAACGTGCTGTTCGACGCACACCGCGACGATCCGGAATTCGGCTACCGGTTCCTCGCCGGCGAAGCCGAGGCAGTCGGCGAGCGTATGTGTGAGCGGACCGCGTGGCGGATCTGCCGGGACAACGCCTGGTGGTCGGTGTTCGGCAAGAAGCGGGCGAAGAACGGCAAGCGGTCCGGGCCGCTGGTGCACGACGATCTCGTCCGGCGTGACTTCACCGCCGGCGCGGTGAACGAGCTGTGGCTGACCGACATCACCGAACACACCACCGGCGAGGGCAAGGTGTATCTCTACGCGGTCAAGGACGCGTGTTCCGGCCGGATTGCCGAGTACTCCATCGGCAGCCGGATGCAGGCACGGCTCGCGGTGAATGCGCTGAACAACGCGGTCGGACATCGAGGTGACGTGGCCGGCTGTGTCGTCCATTCCGACCGCGGGTCGCAGGAGGTTTGCCGACAGGCAGTCCGGCGAACTGTCTGCCCAGCACGTCGTACGTCCTTGCCGGACTGGCAGTTCGACCGGACTTCCCGACGCTCCGTACCGGGCAGCGGCCGACGCCATCAACAACCTCGCCACCGCCCTCCCCCCCCCCAGACCCCTGCCGGCTCTCCTGCCGCCGACCTGGGGGTCACTTCCGACGTGGTGTTCCTCCGGGCGGTGCCCGCATGGGAGACCGAGGCCCTGTAGCAGGTCCACATCGCCCTGAAACAGCCACAGGATGGGGAACCGGATGCCGCCGGGCTCGGCGAACTGCTCCAGGAAGTGGGCGAGGACTGCCACCCGCCCCAGACCGCCGCCGACCTCGTCGGCCGGCTCAACCGCGTGCTCGCCGTGCTACTGCTCGACATTCCCGCCGTCCGCACGCTTGCCACCGCCCTCATTCTCAACACACCGCAGGACGCTCACGTCCAGACCGCCTGCGAACAGATCCACGCCGCCTGGGCCACAGCCGGGATCCACTGACCGTCATCGTGCACTCCGCCCGGACGCTGCTCAGGCGCGGGTGCGGGAGCACAGCACCAGGCGGTAGCCGTCCGGGTCGGCGATCGTCACACCGTGCTCGTCCCAGTACGGGCTGTGTGCCGGAACGCGAGTGCCGCCGGCCGCGACCAGGCGGTCGATCAGGGACTCGTCCGCCGGCTTGCCGAGGTAGACGACGAACAGGTCGTCCACCGTCGGGGTCGGCCCCAGCGGCCGCTGCGGGGCGTGCGTCGGCTCGAAATGCCAGGCAGCGCCGGGCGGGCCGACCATCAGCAGGTCGTGCTCGCCCGGCACGCGCTCGGTCGTACGTCACAGGACGGCCAGGCCGAGGCCGTTCACGTAGAAGCGTTCGGCGGCGGCGAGGTCCCGCGAGGGCTGGACCGGCCGGACTGGGACGGTGGAGTCGATCACGCTGGGACCTCCAGGGCAGCCCGCCAGACGGGGCTGTCGACGTAGTGGTTGTCGAACCGCTTCGCGGAGGCGGCGATCTCCGTCGCGTCGGCCTCGCCACGCATCACCCGGCCGAGCAGGCGCAGGTAGTCGAACCGGCCCATGCCCGGCGTGAACACGAACAGCACGTCCGCCTCACAGCCGGGCGCCGCGGCGAAGGCGTGCGGGGTGTGGGGCGGAACGGCCAGGAAGTCGCCCGCCTCCAGGACGGTGACCTCCTTTTCCACCAGCACCTGGAGGGATCCGCTGATCACGAAGAACAGCTCTGTCGCCCTGGTGTGGAAGTGGGCAGGTGCCCCCACGGCTCCCTTGGCGAACGTGGACCGGTAGCTGGTGAAGCCGTCGGCGGTGCTGTCCGAGTCGGCGAGCAGCGTCATCACACTGCTGGGGTCAGCGCAGGTCTCGGCCTCGGAGTGACGGGTCAGCACCGGCCGTCCGCCGGTCACTGTGATCTTCATGTCGTGCCCTTTCCAGGGATAGCGGCCGCTGCGCGAACCAGTCACCGTTCAACTCGGCGATCGGGACAGCGACGAGGAATGAGTTGAGACTGCACGCCAGGTTCTGCACCGGGTGCAGTCCGGGAAGGCGAGACAGCCCGCGAGGGCGGAGCCTCGATGAGGGTGGCCGCCGGGCTCCGGAGCCTCATCTGGCCTGCTCGGAGTGCGTGGACGTGCTCAGAGTGCCCGGTGCATGATGTGCAGTCCCACGTATCCGTGCACCGGATGGCGGAAGCCTTCCGGGAGGGTCCCCACCGCCTTGAGGCCGAGCGAGCGCCAGAGGGCGACCGCCCGCGTATTGGTCTCCACGACGGCGTTGAACTGCATGGCCCGGAACCCGTCGGCCCGCGCCTGTTCGAGGACGTGTTCCCCGAGCACCCGTCCCACGCCCCGCCTGGAGTGCGCCGGATCCACCATGAAGCTGGCACTTGTGATGTGCGAGGCGCCCCCGTGATGGTTGCGGACGCTGTTGGCGGTCCCGAGGATCTCGCCGCCGCTGCCTACGACGAACGTGTGCCCGGGCGGCTGCGGGAACCACATCACCCGCGCCTGCTCCTGGGTGGTTTCGCGATCCCAGGAAAAGGTCTCCCCGGCCCGCACGATGCCCTCCATGAACGCCCACATCGCGGGCCAGTCTTCCGCGGTCGCCTCCCGAACCAGCGGGGTAACGGTGCCGGTCACGTGTCGTGTTCCTCCCTCGTGCGAGTCGCCGGTGTTCGTCGACCGGGCAAAGGCCGTCGTCATCAGGCTCTTCCTTCATTCGATGGTCAGGCGGCGAAGATCGCGACGGGGTCACCGGTGAACCAGGCGTTGTCGATGCGCATCTTGCGGATCACCCAGCGGTCGCCGTCGCGGATCAGATCGACGGCGTAGGGGTTCTTCAGCAGGGAGAAGGTTCCGCGGTCGGCAACGAGTAGGTGCTGGGCCTCCACCAGCGCGGTCAGACGCGCGGTGGCGCCGTCGACGGCGATGCGCGCATTGGTGACTTGGTGGGTGGTGTCCACCCGGTCGGTGAACAGGCCGAGGATCGTGGTGACGATCGTGTCCCGGCCGACCATCAGCGGCGGTCTGTCTCCCCACTTCGCCGCCGCCGGGGCAAAGTCCAGCTCGGCGTCGGCGGCGAAGGCGGAGGCAAACAGCTGCGGATCCTTCAGGTCCTGGCCCAGGCCGAACCGGTACAGCGCGTCGAGGATCTCCGTACGGTCGCGCAGCTCCGCGACAACCTTCTCGGTCTCGGTGGCCGGGGCAGAAAGGGCGTGCGCCTCGGTTACGTACATTGCGTGCTCCCATGCGGGTCAGTCGGGTGTGCGAGCTGCATCAACCCTCGCTTGGCGCAGCGGTCCGATCAACGCCGACCTGTGCAACGATCGTGAAGTCAGGATTCACGATGCGCAGGGGGCGGAATGTTGGAACGACATGAACTGGACGCCTTCCTCACCCTGGCCGAGGAACTGCATTTCGGCCGGACCGCCGAGCGTCTGCACCTGTCCACCAGCCGGGTCAGCCAGACCATCGCCAAACTGGAACGCCGTGTCGGCGTCCCGCTGTTCAACCGCACCAGCCGCCGCGTGGAACTGACTGCGGTCGGCCGGCAACTGGAGGAGGAACTCCGGCCCGCCTGGATCCAGATCGCCGCCGCCTTCGAGCGGGCGGTCGATGCCGGACGCGGCCTCACCGGCACCCTGCGCGTCGCGTTTGTCGGCGCCGCCAGCGGCCAGCTCCTGGCCGGAGCCGCCGAATTGTTCCGCGGGCGCGAACCCGGCTGCGAGGTACGGCTGCGCGAGGCCCAGATGGCCGACGTCTTTCCCTGGCTCCGCGATGGCGAGGTCGACATCGCCCTGACCCACCATCCGGTGGACGAACCCGGCCTCGTATCCGGCCCGGTACTCGTGCGAGAGGCACGCATGCTGGCCGTTCCCTCGGGACATCCCTTCGCCCGCCGCGAGTCGCTGTCCCTGGAAGATCTGGCCCGGATGAGACTACTGCGGTTGCCCGAAAACGTGCCGGACTCCCTGCAGCGGAATTGCACGCCCCGCGCCACCCCGGCCGGACGCCCGATCGAGCACGGCCCCGCGACCGCGACGTTCAACGAGATGCTCACCCTCATCGGCGCCGGCCAGGGCGCCTTCACCGTCGGTGCGCAGGTCCGGCGCTACTACGCTCGCCCCGACGTCGCTTACGTTCCCATCAGTGACGCCCCACCCTTGGAATGGGCCCTCCAATGGCGCGACGACGCCACCACCGCCCGCATCCGCACCTTCAACGAGTCCGCCCTCATGCTGGTCGGCGGACTCACATAGTGCGGCGGCTGCCATTCCGCCCCGCTGTCCGGTTCGAGTCGCAGGCCCCGGCACTCACTCATGACCGCCGCAGTCATCGTCCTCGTCCAGCTCCGGCGCGTCCGGGTTGCGCAGCGGGCGCAGCGCGTGGGCGGCAGGGGTGGAGGCCGTGAAGCTGTAGCGGCCTAGGGCGTGTTGCGAAAGTGGATCTTGTTCGTTCATGATCGTGTCCTGTGGGACGTGGGGATCTGACGAACGGCCAGTGGTCCCGGCTT
>NZ_JBSFUB010000183.1:0-6154 GCF_053591575.1 Streptomyces altiplanensis
GCGGCAGAAGCGTGAAAGCCACACCCGACACCCCTGGGCGGGTCAACCATACGAAGGGCTCACCACGTCCCGCAGAACAACGTAGGGAAGCGTGACGCCTCCGCGAACGCTTCCCCTCCACGCAACATCAGGCAGCAGACTCACCCTCACGGTCTTCGTCGTGTGCACCTTGGCCGGAGCACAGGATCAGACGAAGGCCGCCCCCACGTGCGGCGAACTCCCCGGTGAGCCACTCAGTATGAGGCACTGTTCGAGACCGGAAGAAGAACAAGCCAAGGCGGTTCTTCCTCCTCGGCCAGTGCTGCAGGCGGGTCGGTCGGACCCAGGTCTTGAGGGTGGTGGCCAGCGGCTCGGCCGGGCGGCCGATGAGCCGGGACAGGTCACCGGGGGTGGGGGCATGGCGCCGTCGCGCATGCTGGTGTTGAGCGTGACCAGGAAGCCGGCGGTGGCCTCGTCGAGGCCGAAGGCGAGGAGCTGCTCGCGCTCCTGCTCGGAGGTGAGCGGCTGGTAGCGCACCTCGGTGCCCAGGACCTCGGCGGCGGTGGCGGCGAACTCCTCGAAGGACCAGGCCACGTCACCGGAGAGTTCGTACGCCTTGCCCTCGTGGCCGGGCGTGGACAGGACGACGGCGGCGGCCTTGGCGAAGTCCTTGCGCGGGGTGGGGGCGATGCGGCCGGTGCCGATGCTGTTGGCGATGACGCCGCGCTCGCGGGCGGTGGCGAAGTCCTGGAGGTGGTTCTCGGTGTACCAGCCGTTGCGCAGGAAGGTCGCCGGGATGCCGGAGGCGGTGATGAGTTCCTCGGTGGCCTTGTGGTCGGCGGCCAGCTCCAGGATCGTCGTCGGCGCCTGGAGGCCCGAGGTGTAGACGAGGTGCGGTACACCGGCCTGGCGGGCGGCGTCGATGGCGTGGACGTGCTGGGGCACACGGTCGCCCGGTCCGAAGGAGACCAGGAGCAGCTTGTCGACACCGGTCAGCGTCTTGGCGGTGGCGTCGACGTCGTCCAGGTCGAGGGTGGCCGTGCGCAGGCTGCGCACGGTGAGTTCGGCGAGGCGGTCGGCGTTGCGGCCGAGCGCGAGGATGTCGCCGGCGGGGGCGTCGCGGTCGAGGAGGGCTTCGATGGTGAGGGCGCCGAGCTTGCCGGTGGCGCCGATGATCGCGATGGTCACGGGGGTTCTCTCTCGTGCGGGGGCCAGTTGCTGAGGGCGGGCGCGCGGCCGACGTAGGTGGTGTCGCCGACCTGGGCCGCGGTGAAGGCGGCGATGTCGGCGCGGCCTCGGTCCACCGCCTGCGGGGCCGAATCAGCCGAGCGAGGTCAGGCAAAACAGAGCCATCTATGCTCAACGGTGAGCTGTTACCGGACCGCCGGAAGCCCTCGTGATTCGACCAGGTACAGGGAAGGGAGAACATGCAGGCAGGAGAGACGGAGCATGAGGCGCTCAGTGCCCTGAAGGACGCATACGAGGCCTTTGCGGGCGTGGTGACCTCACTCAGTGAGGAGGAGTCCTGGCTACCAAGTGGATGCGCGGGGTGGACCGTGCGGGATCTCGTCTTCCACTGCGTGGGCGATGCACAGAGAGGGCTGGTGGCTCTGCATACACCCGCTGATGGACCTGCGGACCGCAATGCCGTCACCTACTGGGCAAACTGGCAGTCAGGCACGGCAGAGGCGGCGAACGAGCAGCGGTATGCCCGGGTGGCCGCCAGCATGTTCCTGGAGTTCGAGCAGTTGCGAAAGCTGCATCTGGCAACCGCAGCAGCAGTCATCACTGCGGCTGAGCGCAGCAATCCCCAGCAGTTCGTCAAGACGCAGGGGCATGTACTCACCGCCGGCGATCTGATGGCGACCCTCTGCGTTGAGGCCACGATTCATCACCTTGACCTTGTTGCTCAGCTTCCGGCAGCTGCGCCTCGGCCGGGTGCCGCCGGGCTGGCGTGTGTACGGGGCACCCTCGACGGCATGCTCAGCCGTCCGGTGCCCGTGCCCTGGAGCGATGAACACTACGCACTGGCCGCCACCGGCCGGTTGCGGCTGACCGCCGCGGAGAAACACCTGCTTGGCCCCGACGCTGATCGGTTCCCGCTTTTCGGGTGACCGCTGTGGCGCGGGAAGACGACAACAAGGTCGCGCACTCGCACTGTGTGCCAGGTGATCTGCCTCGTCGCTGACCATCAGCCTGCTTCGCACGAGCTGAACACCCAGGTTCCAGCACGTCGTCGGTGAGACCCATGGTGCTCTGGCACAGCTCAGCAGGTCTCCCGGCAGGGGATCTCGGGGAGACGGGTATCCCACTCTTCCGTCCCGAGCCCGCCCCCGGTCCGCTTGCACACCCGTCACGCGGCCCGTTGCGGGTCGAGCACGCTGATTTCCCGGTGCACGCCGCTCGGGGCTGCGATCCGCAGGGTGTCGCCGTCGTCGGTGACCCCGAGACCGAGAACCCGGCCTTCGCCGAGCGGGTCTGTCCATGCCGGTGGTGCGGGCCCCAAGTCGGCGCACCCGGGCGCGGGACCCGGGTCAGCAGGTGACGACCTTGCCGTATGAGCCGCGGCCCCGGTTCCCCTCCCATTGCTGTCCCGGCTGATACGTCAGACAGCGGGAGCCGGGGCCCGGTCGATGACCGCCTTCCGGTGCATCGCCTCGCTGCACGTATGGGTGACCTTCCCGTACTTCTGGTGCGTGGTGACGTCCCTCTTGACGCAGGACGGCGCGGTGCCCATGACCTGGACCTGTGCCGACGACGAATAGCGGCTGCGGTGTTCGGCGTCTCCATCGGCGCACGCGCGCGGCCTTGGCGCTGCCCGCCACGTGTTCAGTGCTCTCCCGCGAGCGGAGGTGAGCCGACCGCGCCGACGGGTCGGCGCAGGCGGGAGATCGTGGCGGTCAGCGCGTCATGGTCGTGCGAGACGGCCTGGTGGGGGTCGAAGAAGGCGACGGCGAGGGCACGCAGGGCCTGGCTGTGGGGGGCCTCGCCGGACTTTGGGGCGGTCCGGCTCCGAGGCCGGACCGCCTGGGCGACGGCCTCGGGTTTCAGCTCTGGCCGGGGCCGCCGAGCCGGACCAGGCTGGCCAGGCGCGCGAGATGCTCCGCCTGTTCGGGGCGGCGGGCTTTGAGGTAGGCGTACTGGCGCCGGGGGGCGCAGCCGCGGGAGAGTTTCACGCGGTCAGAGCCCGTGGAGTAGTGCAGGTGGGAGATCCCCTCGGCGAGCGCGATGCGCAGGAGTTCGTAGTAGACCAGCCCGAAGTAGACCGGGAGCTTCCCTTTGCGCTCGTAGTCGAAGCCCGCCTGGCGGGCATACATCTCGCCGCCGTGCGTGAACGTGAGGACGAAACCGATCAGTACCCCGTCGAGGTGGGCGGTGGTCACCCGGGCCGCGTCTCCGGCGTTCGCCGCGATGCTGTCGAACACGGCCCGGAAGGCTGCCGGGTTCGCCGTGGTGCCGTGCTTGGCGTAGAGGGCCATCTCCAGCGGGGCGACCTGTTCGATCAGCTTCTCGGTCAGCGGCCGGGTGCGGTAGGAGACCCCGGCCTCGGTCAGGGCCCGAAGCTCCCGCTTGATCTTCACGCGGCGCGGCTGTTCGAACCGTGCCAGATAACTGTCGAAGGAGCCGTCCTCCGGAACGGCCAGCGAGTACGCGGTCTGCCCGGGCACCGACACGTACCGCGCTTCCTCCAGAACGCCGCGCAGCAGCTCGTCGTCCTCGTCGACGTAGAGGAACGACACCGATTCCATCCCCGTTGCCCACGCCTGTCGTTCCGCCGCCTCGACAACCGCCTCCAGCGCTTCGCGCTGCCGCCGCGGGCCGAGCGCGGGAGTCACGCCCGCCTTGGTGTGGGACGGGTTGCGGCCGCCGCAGGCCAGGGCCGGCATCAGTCCCGCCGACCAAGGGGCGTCACCCCCGGTGGCCTGCCGGTGCAGGGTGTCGACCACCCTGCCGGGGCTGCAGAAGACGTAGGGCGTGTCCTGCTCCAGCGGGTAGGCCGGCAGGGCACAGACCCAGTCGGCTCCGTCGGCAGCCGTGAAGTAGTACGGCGCAGTGGCGGCGGTCGCCTGCGCGTGCCTGAGCCACGGGCTCGCGGAGTAGAAGCCGCGCTCTCCGAACAGCGCGTCCCAGCGCTCCGTACCGAGGTGGCCGAGGTGAGAGAGGTCCCGGTGCGCGGTCACCTCCAGCGCCACCGGTCCGCCGGCCCCGTGCGTCGCGCTCACCGCTGCTCCGTGTCGGCGGCGGTTTCGATCCGCGGGGTGAGCTGGCCCAGGGCCGCTTCGGCCCGGCGCACCGCGTCACCGGTGGTGTCGCCGGCGGCGACGACGTACCCCAACAGATCCAGGTTGCTCTCGGCCGACCGGACCGGATCACCCGGGTGGGCCTCCAGGTCCACCTCGACGACGCCGGGAACCCGGCGGGCCAGGTCGGCTCCGTCGATGCCGGACAGGGTGCCGGACTGCCGGGCCGCCAGATAGCGGGAGGCGGCAGCGCGGTCCCGGGTGGGCGTGAGGTCGGCCGGCCGGCCCGCGTGCAGCTTGACCACCTCGCGCTGCAGGTACACCCCGGTCGCCTCGCGGATCAACTGGGTGATCTCCGCGCCCGGCATCCGGCCGTTGACCTCGACGATCCGGGGCCCGTCCGCGGTCATCTTCACCTCGACGTGGGCGGCGCCGAAGTCGTGCCCCACCGCTTCCAGGGCCCGCCGGGCCAGCTCGGTGCACTCGTCGCGGACCGGTGCCGACAGCATCGACGGGAATGTGTCGCCCATCTCCACGAAGTACGGGTGGGGGCCGAGCGCCTTGTCCGTGACGCCCAGAAACCGCCGCTCACCGTCCACCAGTACCGACTCGACGCTCACTTCGAAGCCCAGCAGGTATTCCTCGACGAGCGCGCCGGGGCGGCGGGGCTGGCCCCGGAAGTCAGTGGAGGAGGAGCTGATGTCCCGGTAGGCCGCAAGGACTTCGCCGGGGGTACGGCACAGGGTGACGCCGATGCTCGCGGACTCGGTCATCGGCTTGACCACACAGGGGTAGCCGAAGCGGTCCGCCGCGGCGAGTGCCTCGTCCTCGCTCGTTGCCTGGTGGAAGCCGGGAACCGCGACTCCGGCCTCCTGACAGGCCTGCCGCATCAGCAGCTTGTCGCGGCAGTTCCGCGCGGCCCCGGGGGACAGCCCCGGCAGACCGAAGCGGGCGGCGACCTCCGCGACGACGGGGATGTTGTAGTCGGTCACGGTCATCACACCGCTGAGCCGGCCCGCCGCGTGGAAGGGTTCCAGCGCGGCGGCCACCGCGTCGGCGGAGTTGGTGTCCGTCCGGATGATCTCGTCGATGTGCTTGGCATAGACCTCCTCGGCGAGGCTGACGACCCGGTAGCGGTCGGGGTCGTTGCTCATCAGCACGGTGTGGAAGCCGAGCTCGTGGGCCGCCCGCAGGGGGGTCAGGCCGAAATTCGACAACTGGCTCTCGACGACGGCCAGTACGCCGGGTGAAGTGCTCATGGGTGCGACTCTCCGATGTCGGGGGTGGGATGCGGTGTGTGCGGTGCGTTCTGCTTTGCCGGGGCGAGGGCCGCCGTGATCGGTCCCCGGGCCGACAGGGACACCAGGAGCGCCAGAGCGGTGAACGCGGCCGGCAGGGACAGTGCGGCGGCCGGGCCGAGGCTGTCGGCGACCAGACCGGCCACCGCCGAGCCGGCCGCCGCACCGACCGCGATGAAGCTGCCGACCCCGGCGAATGCCTGGGTCATCTTCTGCTGGGCCGTCATCTCTCCGATGAGCTGGAATTCCTCGGCCCCGGCGGGGGCGATCGGCAGGCCGGTGAGCACCAGCAGAGCGCCCAGCGAAACCAGCGTCCATGAAGCGGGCAGGCCGGCCCGGTGCGCCAGATGAACCACCGGCAGGACGGCCAGCGCGACAGCCAGTACGACCAGCAGCCGGACGTACCGCCGGAAGGTGCTCCCCTTGGGACTGCGGGCGCCGTACAGCAGCCCGCCGGCTACGCTGCCCGCGGACTGCAGCGCCACCAGGGTCCCGGCCAGTTCCGCCGCCGAGCCCTGGTCGCGCAGCGCGGCGGTGACCGCAGCCACATCGGCCAGGAGGAGTCCGTCGCCGGTGAGGCCGTCGGCGAGGAGCTCAACGAGCGCGGCAGGAAGAAGGCGCTCTGTGTCATCCACG
>NZ_JBSFUB010000184.1:0-5965 GCF_053591575.1 Streptomyces altiplanensis
GTTCCGAGTCCTGCCCGACGACTTGCCCCTCTGACAGGCCCGGAGGCGCCAACTGACGCTTCCTGCCGTCCGACGCGCGTCCGACGCGGGGCCCGTCAGGGAGCCGCCGGTCAGCCGCCCGGACGGGGGCACCCGGACCGCTGCGGCCGCCCCGGGGAATTCGGCCCGATGGCTCCTCGCCGGGCGAGCGCCGCGGTGCTACGCGCACGAGCCGACACATGCCGCCCTTCGCCCCAATCTCCTTGCGAAAAAGGAAGGTTGGCAACTATCTGGCGCGCGGGACAAGCACCCGGCACATCTTGCCAGCACCCCCGAAGGTCCCTACAGTCCAGCCCGGAACAGATAGTGGGAGCGCTCCCAAATCCCCCACCGCTGCCCCTTCCCACCGAAAGGTCCCCATGAGACCGCTACAGCGCTGTGCCCGGTCCGTCCGGTCCGTCCGTGCCGCCCTCATGACGATGCTGGTGGCCTTGGCGTCACTGGCCGCTCTCGTGACGACGGCGGGGCCCGCACACGCCGACACCCTGATATGCGATCAGTACGGTTCCACCACCCTCCAGGACCGCTACGTGGTCCAGAACAACCGCTGGGGCACCAGCGCCGCGCAGTGCGTCAACGCGACCGCGACCGGGTTCGAGCTCACCCGTGCCGACGGGTCCGTCCCGACCAACGGGGCACCCAAGTCGTACCCGTCCGTCTACAACGGCTGCCACTACACGAACTGCTCTCCCGGGACCAACCTGCCGATGCAGGTGAGCTCGATCAGCAGCGCGCCGAGCAGCATCTCCTACGGGTACGTCGGCAACGCGGTCTACAACGCCTCGTACGACATCTGGCTGGACCCGACGCCCAAGAAGGACGGCGTCAGCAGGACCGAGATCATGATCTGGTTCAACCGGGTGGGCCCGGTCCAGCCGATCGGTTCGAAGACCGGTACGGCCACCGTGGGCGGCCGTGCCTGGGACGTGTGGACCGGCAACAACGGCTCCAACGACGTCATCTCGTTCGTGGCGCCCTCGGCGATCGCCGGCTGGAGCTTCGACGTGATGGACTTCGTCGACCAGACCGTCGCCCGCGGGATGGCCCAGCCGTCGTGGTACCTCACCAGCGTGCAGGCCGGATTCGAGCCCTGGGAGAACGGGGCCGGCCTGAAGGTCCAGTCCTTCTCCTCCACCGTGAACGGCGGTGGCAGTGACCCGGGCGGTCCGGGCGGCCCCGGAACCCCGGGCGCCTGCCGGGTCGCCTACGGCGCCAACGCGTGGCCGGGCGGCTTCACCGCCGAGGTGACCGTCACCAACACGAGTGCGACACCCGTCAACGGCTGGAAGGTGGCCTTCGGCCTCCCCGCCGGCCAGAGCGTCACCCATGCCTGGAACGCCGCCGTCACCCCGTCCTCCGGGACGGTGACCGCGACGAACACCGCCTCCAACGCACTGATCGCGGCGGGCGGCAGCCAGTCCTTCGGCTTCCAGGGCACCTACTCGGGGACGTTCACCGAGCCGACGCAGTTCAGCCTCAACGGAACCGCGTGCACCGTGGTCTAGCCGGCCGCGGCAAAGACCGGCGCACGGAGGCCGCTCCGCCCACCGAACGGACGGAGCGGCCTCCTCGTACCGGTCGTACCGGTCGTACCGGTCGTACCGGCTGGTGGCGCACCATGCAGCTGGTCTGCGGGGTGTCCGGCGGGGACCCGCCGTCGCCGTGAAGCCGTACGCGGTGGTGGCTCCGGGCGGGAGGGAACCGCTCCAGGCGGCGCTGGAGACGGTGATCACGGTGCCGCCGCCGAGCGTGCCGTTCCACACCGTGCCGACGCGCCGGCCGTCCGGCAGAGTGGCGTGGACCGTCCAGGACGGGCCCGGTGCCCGTGTTCTTCACGGTCGCCTCGGCCTGGTGGCCGCCGTTCCAGGAATTGACGACGCGCTGCGTGGCGCTGCACGTCCCGACAGGAACAGGGGCGGAGTGGGTGTGGGCGTCGGGCCGGGGCCGGATGTGTCGCCGGTGTCGCCGGTGGTCTTCGGGTGGTCGACGGTCAGGAACGGCTGGTCCTCCAGGTCGTCCCGGCGCAGCGGCCGGGACGGGTCGTAGCCGCCCTTCGGCTCCTCGTCCCGGGTTGGAAAACCCGGCTTCGGGGAACGCGAGGATGGTCAAAACCAACCCCCCACCGGGAGAACGCCATGAGTGAAGAGAGCCGCGAGGTCGAGAACCCCGTCACGAAGCATCCGCAGCCCAAGCTCCCGGACCAGGAGCAGGCACACCCCGGCTGGACGGGCCCGATGGACCCCCCGCCGGACCACGGTGAGGACTCCTACCGGGGGAACGGGCTCCTGGAGGGCCTGGCGGCGGTGGTGACCGGCGGAGACTCGGGGATCGGCCGGGCGGTGTGTCTGGCCTTCGCCCGTGAGGGCGCCGACGTCCTGTTCACGTATCTCCCCGAGGAGGAGCAGGAGGCCGCGAGCACCTCACGGCTCGTCGAGAAAGCGGGCCGCAGGGCCGTTGCGGTGAGCTGTGACATCCGGGACGAGGAGCAGTGCCGTGCGCTCGTCGAGCGGGCGGTCTCGGAATTCGGCCGGATCAACATCCTGGTGAACAACGCCGCCTACCAGATGTCCCAGCCGGACGGGATCGGCTCCATCACCACCGAGCAGTTCGACCGGGTCATGAAGACCAATCTCTACGGCATGTTCTGGCTGTCGAAGATGGCCCTCCCCCACATCCCCGAGGGCGGATCCGTCATCAACTCCGCCTCCGTCCAGGCGTACAAGCCCAGCCCCCATCTGCTCGACTACGCCATGACGAAGTCGGCCATCGTCGCCTTCACCCAGGGACTGGCGCAGATGGTGGCGTCCGACGGCATCCGCGTCAACGCCGTCGCCCCCGGCCCGGTCTGGACACCGCTGATTCCGGCGACCATGCCGGACACCACGGAGTTCGGGAAGCAGTCACCGCTGGGCCGCCCGGCGCAGCCGGCCGAGATGGCCCCGGCCTACGTGTTCCTCGCTTCCCCGCAGGCGAGCTACATCACGGCCGAGATCGTCAACGCCACCGGTGGAACGCCCCTGCCGTAGACCGCGCCCGCGAGCCGCACCCGGGAGCCGCGGAGCTCACTTCCCTTCGCCGGATCCGGGTTCCGCCATCTTCCGGTGTGCGGCCGCCTTGACGCTGTCCGGGACGACCCTGCTCACGACGGCTTGCGCCTTGGTCTTCACCGAGCCCGCCACGGTCTTCTTCCTGCCGGCCATCAGCGCCTCGAAGCCCTGCCTCGCCACCTGCTCGGGGTCGTCCTTGTGCTGCCTGCCGATCCGGGTGTCCTCCATGCCGGCGCGGTGGAAGAAGTGCGTCTCCGTCGGCCCGGGCATGACCGATGTGACCGTCACCCCGGTGTCTTCGAGTTCGTTCTGCAACGCCTGGGCGAACGACTGGACGAAGGACTTGGAGGCGTTGTACACGGCCTGGAACGAGCCGGGCACCGTCGCGGCGACGGACGACATGAACAGGAGCTTCCCCTCGCCGCGAGCGACCATGTCCGGCAGCAGCCCCTTCGCCAGCCGCACGGTGGAGGTGATGTTCAGGTCGATGACGCGCAGCTCGTCGGCGAGGTCCGTGTCGAGGAAGGCCCCGCCCTGCCCGACACCGGCGTTGAGCGCGGCGGCGGCGACGGGACGCCCGGTCGCCGTGACGGCGCCCAGCAGCCGTTCGACCCCGTCCGGTGCGGCCAGGTCGGTCCGCACGACGTGCACGTCGGCTCCGTGGGCCCGCACTTCGTCCGCGGCGATGCCGAGTCCGAGGTCTTCGGCGGCCAGCACGAGGTCGAATCCGTTTTCGGCGAATTGCTTGGCCAGCTCGAAACCGATTCCGCTGGAGGCACCGGTGACGACGGCCAGAGGCCTGGTCCCGTTCATGGGCGGGCGGGTACCCCCGCAAGAGGCGCCGTATCGGCGTAGCGCTGTGTCGATATGCCTTCTTTCGCCTTGCATGGACCGGCACGGTGTGCGTCGCCGTTGCCGGAACGGGAAATCCTTGACATTTCCGTCGGCGCGTTCTATTCAGTTTCCTGAAGAGGTTTCCTCCATACCCGCAGGTCAGAGCGGTCGGGAGGTGAGCGCAGTGGCAGGGCGGAAGACATCCGGCGGTCAGCGCGACCCCTACGCGGTGCTCGGCGTGGAGCCGACCGCTTCGGCCGGGCAGATCACTTCCGCCTACCGCAGGCTCGTACGGGCGCTGCACCCCGACGCCAACCCCGGCCCCGGCGAGCCGGCGGTGGACGGCCGGTTCACCGACGTCGTGGCCGCCTACGGCACGCTGCGCGATCCCGTCCTCCGTGCGGCATACGACTCCCGGCTCGGGGCGAGGCGCCCGAAGGGCCCTCCGAAGGATCCGCCGGGCCGCCGTGTCCCGGTCAGGACCAGGGCCAAAGGCGCGCCGACGCCGAGCGTGGCGGATGTGGTGGTGCTGGAGGTGACGGTGCACCCGCCTCCACCGGGGCGCGACGCGCTGATGCGGGCGGGTCCCACCCGAGTGGCCACGTCGTACGACGGACCCGGCACACCGCGTCCGTACCCGCCCACGGGCTGGGACCTGCTGTGGAAGTGGGACGCAGGGTGAGGTGAGGAGGAGAGGGCAATGGCACGTGCAGTGGGTATCGACCTGGGTACCACGAACTCGGTGGTCTGCGTGCTGGAAGGCGGCGAGCCCACGGTCATCACCAACACCGAGGGCGCCCGGACGACCCCCTCGGTGGTCGGTTTCGCGAAGAACGGCGATGTGCTGGTGGGCGAGATCGCCAAGCGGCAGGCCGTGACCAACATCGAGCGCACCGCGCGGTCGGTCAAGCGCCACATGGGCGAGGCGCAGTGGCGGTTCCCCGACACCGGGGACATCGACGGCAAGCGCTACACCGCGCAGGAGATCTCCGCGCGCGTTCTGCAGAAGCTCAAGCGCGACGCCGAGGCGTACCTGGGCGAGGAGGTGACGGACGCCGTCATCACCGTCCCGGCGTACTTCAACGACTCCCAGCGCACCGCGACGAAGGAGGCCGGGGAGATCGCGGGCCTGAAGGTGCTGCGGATCATCAACGAGCCGACGGCGGCGGCGCTCGCGTACGGCCTGGACAAGGAGAACGACCAGACGATCCTCGTCTTCGACCTCGGCGGCGGCACCTTCGACGTCTCGCTGCTGGAGATCGGCGAGGGCGTCGTCGAGGTGAAGGCCACCAACGGCGACACGCACCTGGGTGGTGACGACTGGGACCAGCGGATCGTGGAACACCTGGCCACGCAGTTCAAGAACGCGTACGGCGTCGACCTGTCCAAGGACAAGATGGCCACGCAGCGGCTGCGCGAGGCCGCCGAACGGGCCAAGATCGAACTGTCGGCCGCGACCGAGACCAACATCAACCTGCCGTACGTCACGGCGTCGGCCGAGGGGCCGCTGCACCTGGACGAGAAGCTCACGCGTTCGCAGTTCCAGCAGCTGACCGCCGACCTGCTGGAGCGCTGCAAGGCCCCGTTCCACAACGCGGTCAAGGACGCGAGGATCAAGGTCTCCGACATCGACCATGTGATCATGGTCGGCGGCTCGTCCCGTATGCCCGCCGTGACCGAGCTGGTCAAGGAGCTCACCGGCAAGGATCCGCACAAGGGTGTGAACCCGGACGAGGTCGTCGCCATCGGCGCCTCGCTCCAGGCCGGTGTCCTCAAGGGTGAGGTCAAGGACGTCCTGCTCCTCGACGTCACGCCGCTGTCCCTCGGTATCGAGACCAAGGGCGGCATCATGACCAAGCTCATCGAGCGCAACACCACGATCCCGACCAAGCGGTCCGAGACCTTCACGACGGCCGAGGACAACCAGCCGTCCGTGCAGATCCAGGTCTTCCAGGGCGAGCGCGAGATCGCGGCGTACAACAAGAAGCTCGGCATGTTCGAGCTGACCGGTCTGCCGCCGGCCCCGCGCGGTGTCCCGCAGATCG
>NZ_JBSFUB010000185.1:0-5817 GCF_053591575.1 Streptomyces altiplanensis
TCACGCCGCCGCCCGACACCACCTGGAAATCCTCGGTCCGCCTCCGGCCGCAGCACCCCACTGAAACGGACCGCGGTGCGCTGCCGGGCCCCGGGTGGCCAGGTTCTTGGCGGGCTGGTACGTGCCGTCTGCCTGCTCTGTCTTGGCCATGGCGACAGCGCCCTCGTGGTGCTTGACCATCATCGTCAGGAAGGCGGTGTCGAACGCCTTGCCCGAGGCCGATTCCAGCTGCTTCATCTCCTCGGCCGTCATCATCCCGGACATGTCGTGCCCCTCGTGGCCGGAGCCCTCGGCCGGGACCTGCTCACCCCAGGAGGTCAGCCAGCCGGAGAGAGTCCTGATCTCCGGGTCCTGGGCCTTCTTGATCTCGTCGGCCAGCTTCTTCACCTCAGCCGACTCGGCGCGGGTCGCGGCGAGGTCGGCCATCTCGATGGCCTGACGGTGGTGGGGGATCATCCCCTTGGCGAAGGTCACGTCGGCCGCGTTGTGCTCGCCCTGCTGCGCGGAGGCGGAGGCGGAGGCGGAGGCGGAGGGGGAGGCGGTGTTGTGCCCGTTGTGGGCGGAGCCGCTGTCGTTGCCACCGCAGGCGGCGAGGACGAGGGCGGCGGTGGCGGCCGCGGCCACGGCGGTGGCGCGGCGGATCAGGGAACGCTGGTTGGTCATGGTGCAACTCCTGCTGTGGGGCACGCGCGCGTCGGCGGGCGTGCGGAGGTAGGGCGGGGCCGAGAGGCTGGCCGGCCCTTTGGGGAGCCGGGCATGCCGGGGCCGCCCTATATGCGCAGGAGTTGCAGTTCGCTCAGTGACGGCGGTGCCCGTCCGCAGACGGTGGCGCCGGGGATGACCCCGTGCGCGAGGACCGCCTGGACTGCGGCGTGGCCGGGCAGGACCGCGGGCGCGGGCAGAACCGGGGCGCCGGCTGTGCCGCTGGCGGCACAGGTCGCATCGGCGTGCTCGGCGTGCCCGCCGCCGCTGCCGGCCGGATCGTCGGCGTGGACGCACCCGTCCTGGCACGCGGCGTCCGAGGCGGTCGCCCGCTCCTGGCCCGCGGCCGGCGCGTGGTGGGAACTGGTCGTCGCGTGTGCGGCGGCCGGCGCGGGGGCGGGCCCCAGGCCGTGCATGGCCACCAGCCCCGCCAGCACGGCGAGGACGAGGAGCAGGTAGGAGCGCAGCCCGGAGGGCTTCATCGCTCGCTTCACCTGACCGTCCATGTCCGCATCGTAAGCGGCTTCCTTCGCGGGTGGCGAGGCGAGGCCGGAACGACCGCCCATTGAGGAATACCCCTGGGGGGTATAACGTTCGGGCCATCGAAGTCATACCCCCTAGGGGTATGAGGGGATTCTGTATTGGGGAGCAGTCATGGAAGCCGTCAATCCACGTCGCTGGTGGGCCCTCGGGGTGCTCGCCGCCGCACAGTTCATGGTGATCATGGACACGTCGATCATCGGCGTGGCGCTGCCCGAGATGCAGCGCGACCTGGGGTTCTCCCAGGGTGATCTGCAGTGGGTGTTCAACGCCTACGTCATCGCCTTCGGCGGACTGCTCCTGCTGGGCGGTCGCCTCTCCGACCTGCTGGGCGCCCGGAAGGTGTTCGTGGCCGGCTGGAGCGTCCTGATCGCAGGCTCGGTCGTGGCCGCGGCCGCGCAGAGCGCGTGGGTGGAGGTCGCCGGCCGGGCCGTGCAGGGGGTGGGCGGCGCGCTGATCGCACCCGCCTCGATGACCCTGCTGATGATGCTCTTCGGTCACAACCCCAAGGAGCTCGGCAAGGCCCTCGCCCTGTACGGCGCGGCCGCTCCGGCCGGCGGCACCGCCGGTGTGTTCCTCGGCGGGGTGTTCACCGAGTGGGCCAGCTGGCCGTGGGTGTTCATCATCTACATCCCGATCGGCATCGCCACCCTGCTCGCCACCGGCCTACTGCCGGCCGTCGCAGCCCGCCGCGGCGGCGGAGTGGACGTCCTCGGCACGGCGGCCGTCACCGCAGGGCTCGCGCTCACCGTCTTCACCGTGGTCCGCGCCCCCGAGACCGGTTGGGGGAGCGCACAGACGGTCCTTCAGCTGATCGCAGGCGCCGCCCTGCTGGTCGTGTTCGTCCTCATCCAGCGCTCCACGCGCTCGCCGCTGATGCCGCTCGGCATCTGGCGCACCCCCGGTCTCGGCGCCTCCAACTTGGCGATGGCGCTGCTGGGAGCGGCCTGGATTCCCATGTGGTACTTCCTCAACCTCTACCTCCAGCAGGTCCTCGGCTACGGCGCCTTCGCCTCGGGAGCGGCGCTGCTGCCGATGACCGGCCTGCTGATGGTGTTCATGACCACCGCCAGCGCCCGCCTGCTCGGCCGCTTCGGTCCCAAGCCGCTCATCACCGGCGGCCTGCTGGTCCTGGCCGCGGGCCTGGTGTGGCTGTCGGCTGCCCGGCCCACCGGCAGCTTCCTCGTCGACGTCCTGCCCGCCTCACTGGTGGCAGCCCTGGGCATGGCGCTCGCCTACATCCCGACCCTGATGGCCGCCATGTCCGCCGCCCCCCAGGAACAGGCCGGCCTCGCCTCCGGCATCGTCACCACCACCTACCAGGTCGGCTCCGCCCTCGGCCTCGCCGCCCTGACCGCGCTCGCCACCTCCCAGGGCGCCGGCGCACTCGGAGACCCGACCGCCCTCACCGACGGGTTCAGCGCCGCCTTCCTCGCCGCCGCCGGCCTCGCCGCCGCGGGCGCCCTGACCACCCTCACCCTCATGCGCGGCAAGCCGCAGAGCCCGCCAGTCGAAACCGCCACCACCGAAGGGGCCGCACAGCGTCAGCACGTCGGCAACTGACCAGAAGGAAGGCGAGAGGGCCCGCCGATACTCATCGGCGGGCCTTTACCACGCGGTACACAACGGCACGGAGGCAGAAGCAGAGACTCTGGGTCGCTTGTGCACCCGCAGCTGACGGCCCCTCCGCTTGAGCATGGACAGCTTCACCACCCCAAAGGCAGTGCGGCACAACCGCCAGCGCCTGCCCTCCGGCGGCACTCGCGTGTCCGTACGCCCGCAGGTCTCTCATGCCCCAGGGACTCCCCCCGTTGACGCGACCGAGGTGCGGCGCGTCAGAGACCCAGATGCGGTGATCCGAATTACCTCTTGCGTATACCCCTAGGGGGTATATAGTTGTGGTGTGAGCCCGCGGGAGGGGGGTCACACTGGACGGGATTGGGGATGACGGTCATGAACCACAGCGCACACCACACCAGCACCGCACACGACCACACCGCGCACCAGGCGCACGCGGAGCACGCCGGACACCAGACGGGACCGGTGACCTGGGGGGCCGCCGCCAAGGCGACGCTGCACTGCCTGACCGGATGTGCGATCGGCGAGATCCTCGGCATGGTCATCGGTACCGCCCTGCTGTGGGGCAACGTCCAGACGATGGTCCTGGCCATCACCCTCGCGTTCCTCTTCGGCTACTCCTTCACCCTGTTCGCAGTCCGTCGGGCCGGCCTGGACTGGAAGAGCGCAATCAAGGTCGCGCTGGCCGCCGACACCGTCTCGATCGCGGTGATGGAGCTCGTCGACAACGGCATCATCGCCCTGACGCCCGGGGCGATGGACGCCCACCTGTCGGACGCGCTGTTCTGGACGGCGCTGCTGGGCGGCTTCGCCGTGGCCTTCGTGATCACGACGCCGGTGAACAAGTGGATGATCGGCCGCGGCAAGGGCCACGCCGTCGTCCACGCCTACCACTGACCCAGTCGTACGGCACCGCGCCCGGCCGCACCCTCACGGTGCGGCCGGGCGCGTTCGCCTCTGGGGGCGTTACTGACTTCAGCGGGTGCCTTCGGTTAAGCGGGCACGAGGCGACCTGAGAGGGGAGGTGGCGGCTGCGGGCCGTGGACCGCCGAGCCCTACCGCGCCTGAGAAGTCCTCAACCCCCACCCGCTTTCGAGCCAAGGCCCGATCAACGTGCGGGTTTCTCGTCACGCAGCTCCGAGAATCCACGAACTCGCGCGCTTTTGCGTGCGGCAGGGGTTTGGCGACTGGCGGTGCCGCACAGGCCGGGTCAGTTGAAGGCCGTGGCCACAGCGTCCGAGAGCTGGTTCAGTACGTCCCGCGAGAGCTGCACCGAGCCGGTGAACGAGAGGAAGCCATGAATGGCTTTCTCGACCGGGAGATGCTGGACCGGCACGCCGGCGTCGGCCAGCTTGCGGGCATAGTGGTCGCCCTGGTCGCGCAGGGGGTCGTTCTCGGCGGTGACGATGACGGCAGGAGCAAGTCCGGCCAGTTCGTCGGAGCGTGCCGGCGAGACCCGCGGGTCGGCGCCCTGGTCCGGGGTGCTGAGGTAGGCGCCCCAGAACCACTCGAGGTAGGAACGGGAGAGGACCGGCCCCGCCATGTTCTCGTACATCGAGGGGCTGTCGTCGAACCGGTCGACCGCCGGGTAGGCGAGCACTTGGAGCGTGATGCGAGGCCCCCCGCGGCGCAGGGATTCCTGTGCGAGAACCGCGGCAAGGTTGCCGCCGGCGCTCTCGCCGAACACGGCAATGCGCTCTCCGTCGCCCCCGAAGCCGGCGGCGTTGTCCGCGACCCAGGTCAGCGCGGCATAGGCGTCGTCGACCGCGGCCGGGAAGCGGTGCTCAGGTGCCAGCCGGTAGTCGACGGAGACCACGATCGTGCCGGAGCGGCTGGCCATGATGCGGGCGATGTTGTCCTGGGTGTCCAGGTCGCCGAAGACCCACCCGCCGCCGTGGAAGAAAAGCGTCACGGGCAGTGGCGCGGCGTTCGGCTCGGTGACGGGCCGGTAGATACGGACGGGTATGTTGCGGCTGTCGCCGACGGCTGTGGTGTCCCGGACGTCGGCGACCGGTACGGGAACGCCGGCCAGGGCGCCGAAGGCGCGTCCGAACGCGCGGTTCTCCGCCACCGTCAGAGTTTCGGGCGCGGGTCCGCCTTCTGTGGCCACTTGCTTGAGCAGGGTCTCGATCTGAGGGTCGAGGGACATAGCACTCACCTGTCCGAAGAGACGGCCGTCCGGTGTGGAATGACCTTTCCAGGATCATCGGTGGTGCAAAGTTGGAATGTCAATTCCAACTTTGGTAGCGTTGGCGCATGGGCACATCAGTAAGAGCCGGAGATCCGGAGAAGCAGCGGCTCACCAAGGGCGGCCGCAGGACTCGCGAACGCATCATCGAGACCGCTGCGGAGCTGATGTTCCACCGGGGCGCAAGGGGCACGAGCATCCCGGACATCCAGGCAGCCGCCGGGGTCAGCGCGTCGCAGATCTACCACTACTTCGGCGACAAGCAGGGCTTGGTCCTGGCGGTCATCGACCATCAGACGGACGCCCAGCTCGCCCAGCAGCGTCCACTGCTGGACAGCCTGGACAGCATCGAGGCCCTGCGCGAGTGGTGCGACATGGCAGGGAGCAGGCAGGACGCCAGAGGCTGCGAAGGCGGCTGCGAGATCGGCTCGCTCGCCAGCGAACTCGCCGACAGTGATCAGTCGGCACGGACCAGACTCGTCTCCGCCTTCGACCGGTGGGAAGGTCCCATCAGGTCGGGACTCGCACGCATGCAGGCACGCGGCGAGCTGAGCGAGCACGCTGACACCGCCGCGCTCGCCACCGCTCTGCTGGCCGCCATCCAGGGCGGCATGCTGCTGTCCCAGGTCCGCCGATCGAGCACCGCCTACCGGCAGGCCGTGTCAGCGGTGATCGACCACATCGAGAGCCACCTCGTCGGTACATCACGTTGACTGAGCGTTTTCAGCGTTGACGCTCCAGGGTGAGGACGGCAGCGGCGATGACCGTCATGCGGTTGGGGCTGCAGCGGGCTCTACGGAAGACGCGCC
>NZ_JBSFUB010000186.1:0-5804 GCF_053591575.1 Streptomyces altiplanensis
TCCGGTCCGACAACCGCTCACCCGACGACTTCACCTGTCCAGGCCTTGGCACACCACAACCAACGACCAGCACGACTCAAAGTCACCGGTATTGGACCTAGGCGGTACGGGGCCGGACGCGGCAGCGTGCCGGGCCGGTCGCCCGGAGGGTGATCGCGGAGCTGACCGGCACTTCCGTGTCGATCGCCTCCAGGTCGTACTTCTGGAGGATCATCGCCAGCGCGATCACGGACTCCAGCATCGAGAAGTGCTGCCCGATGCAGGCGCGCGGGCCGCCGCCGAAGGGGAACCAGGCGTAGCGGGGGCGGCCCGCCTCGGCTTCGGGGGTGAAGCGCTCGGGGTCGAACCGCTCCGCGTCCTCCCAGTACGCGGGGTGCCGGTGGGTGACCCAGGGGGCGACGATCACGTCGGCGCCGGCGGGGATGGTGTGGCCGCCGATCTCGGTGGCGGCTACCGCCCGGCGGCCGATGACCGGTGCGGCCGGGAAGAGCCGCATGGCCTCCTTGAGTACCTGGGTCACGTAGGGCAGGGCCTCGAGGTCGGCGGCGCCGGGGGTACGGCCGGCCAGGACGCGGTCGACCTCCTCGTGGGCCCGCTTGCGCTGCTCCGGGTGGAGGGCGAGCAGGTGGAGGGCGAAGCCGAGGGAGGTGGCGGTCGTCTCGTGTCCGGCGAGCAGGAAGACGAGGACCTGTTCGCGCAGTTCTGAGGCGTCGAAGCTGCCGTCCTCGGCGCTCTCGACCTCGGCGAGGAGGGAGAGCAGGTCCTGTCCGCCGCCGTCCCCGGCGTCCTGCCCGGCCGCCCGTCGCTCGGCGATGATCCGGTCGCAGACGGCATACAGCTCCTCGTGCGCGGCTGCGGCGCGGCGGTTGCCGGGGGTGGGCCAGTCGCGGGGGATGTTGACGGGCGAGAACCCGCGGCGCAGGACGTAGTCGCCCATGACCGGGAAGGCGCGTTCGACGATCTCGACGGCCGCCTCGACGTCCGTGCCGAAGAGGATGCGGGCGACGGCGCGCAGGGCGAGTCGGGTCATCTCGTCGAGGACGTCGACGGTGGAGTCCGTCGCGGTGCGCCATTTCGAGGTGACGCCTTCCACCTCGGCGGCGATGGCCTCGGCGTAGCTGTCGACCCGGCGGCGGGTGAAGAGCGGCTGGACGAGCCTGCGCTGGCGCAGGTAGTCCTCGTCCTGGCTGGTCAGCAGTCCGTTGCCGAAGGACTCGCGGACTTCTTGGTAGAAGTGGTTGTCCTTGCGGAAGTTGGCGGACTCGGTAGCCAGGATCTGCTGGGCCCCTTCGGCGGAGAAGACGCCGTAGACGACGCCGCGCATGCCGGGCGGTCCGGCGGTGATCCGGACGACGTCCCCGTGTGCGCGCTGGGAGTTCAGGAAGGTACCGAGGGAGTCGTTCTTGAGGTCGAACATCGAGCCGAGCAGCGGTAGCCCCGCCGGGCCCGGAATCGTGCTGGTGGTTGCCATGTGTGCGTTGCCCCCTTGATCGTCACCGGCCCGGTGATTGTCCCGCACCGGGTGACTCACCGGTAGCCTCGGACGAACACCGGGCCGGATCCGGAGAGTTGGCTCGATTGGCGGTGGCGCCTGCAGGCTCGTCCCATGGAGCCCCTCGACATGACCCTGCAGATCACCATCGACTGTGCCGATCCCCAGAGGCTCGTCCTCTTCTGGGCGGAGGCCCTGCGCTATGTACCGCAGCCGCCGCCGGAGGGCCACGCGACCTGGCGGGCGTACTGGGAGTCGATCGGCGTCCCGGCGGAGGAACTGGCCGACGGGGCCGGGGAGCTGCCCGAGTCCGTCGTGGACCCGAAGGGGATCGGGCCGCGGATCTGGTTCCAGCAGGTCCCGGAGCCGAAGACGGTCAAGAATCGGGTGCATCTGGACCTGAAGGTCGGCGGCGGCCGGGAGGCCCCGCTCGCCCTCCGGCGCGAGCGGGTGGACGGAGAGGTCGCCCGGCTGACGGCACTGGGCGCGTCGATCCTCTACATGAGGGCAGCCGCCGCGCGTTTGGCCGGTTCAGGTGTGGTCATGACCCTTCCCCTCGAACTTCTGTTCCACCAGAGCCTGGCGTCCGACCGGCCAGACACCACGTCCTTGCAGGCGCGGCACAGGCCAGCAGTTCGGCGCGCCCAGGGCAGGGGCAACGCCGGGCTGGCCGTTGGTGCGGCCTCACCCTTCAAGGGCCGAGAACCACCCCACCGACCAAGCATCTTGAACCGGTTTCTTCGGAGAGGGAGCGGAGACCGGACAGTGGCGGCCCTGAGGGGGCCGGGGTGCCGGCGGTTGCGGTGGCTGGGGCTCCCCCTGCCGGTTCGGTCCCGATACGGTGAGGGGCATGGCCAAAGAGATTCGTATCGAGGTCGATGACGAGACCTACGAGCAGCTGGAGCGCCTCGCGGCCGGCGGGCACGCCCCGCCGGAGCAGTACGCCGCCAAGCTGCTGACCGCCGACATCACGCGCGCCCGGTTCACCGAGGCCGCGAAGGCATTCGCCGCGGAGCACGCCGAGGGCTTCGCGGCCCGCTTCGGTGGCGGTAAGAGGCAGGCCGTCGCCTGATGGCACCGGTTGTCTCCATCGATGAAGGATGGCTCCTGGAGATCGCGCAGGCGTATGTGCCCGGCGATCCGGACGTCACGGACTACGGCGCCGTGGCCGCCGCAGCAGCCCGCCACCGCCACACGGTGATGGGCACCCTCGTCTACCCCGAACTCCACCACCGGGCCGCGGCCCTTTTGCACAGCCTCGCCCGCGTCCCCGCGCTCGAGCACAGCAACGAGCTCTTCGCCGCGATGGTCGCCGCCGCCTACCTCCAGGCCAGCGGCCAGCAAGTCAAGATCACCACGCAGGACGCCGCCGACCTCGTCGCCGCCGTCACCGACGGGCGACTGACGGTTCGCGACACCGCCGCCGCCGTGAGGAACTGGTTCGCCTGACCCATGGCCCACGGGGACGGCATGGCCGGCCCCCTGGCAGGCGGGCGGCCATGTACCACCAGGAGGCCTCCTCGATGTCCTCGAAGTAGGAGTCCGCTTCTGGAGGTCGGGGAGCGGGTAGGGACTGGGGCGCGCTATGTCGCGCTGGGCATGATGTGCGAGGTGCCCCGGGCCCGCCATCCGGAGGCCTGCCCTCTGGCACCGGGGGACAAGCTGCGCATCTCAGCGACGATCTTCAGTTGGCCCCCGAGGCTGCTCGTCAAGGTCGACGAACTATTCAGTGATTGGCCTCGCCGCCGATGCGTCAGTTCCGACCCAGGAGGCGCAGCAGCGCGGCCGCCATGGCGATCAGTGTCTCGGCGTCGGTTCGGCTGTAGGTGAAGTTCCTGGTGACGCCGTCTTTGTGCAGGCTGCCGCTCGCCTGGTCTTCCACGGCCTTGCGGATCGCGGCCCAGCGTTCGTCCACGGTGCGTTCGCGGTCGTCCTTCTTGCCCGGCCAGCCCCAGCCGCTTGTGAGCTTGATGCGCTCCAGCGTGCGGCGGACTTCAAGCATGGCACCGTCGATGTCGTCGTCCCGCAGTCGTCGCTGCGCCTGGAGGAGGTACCCGACGGCGTCCTGGAAGGGCTCATCGTCTGCCGGGAACGGCACGGACATCTCCACGGCGAGCGAGCGCCCGAGGGCTTCGAGCTGCTGTCGCCACCGGCTCTCCGCGACGTCGAGATACAGCCGCGCGTCCGGGCAGCCCGGGTAGCCAGTCGCCTGGGGGAGCACGGCCCGGAGGTTGACCTCCAGGCGCAGGTCGCCGGAACGGTGCTCGTCCAGGGCAGGAAGCTGCGCGCTGGTGAGGGCGTACTGCACGTGCGGCCGCGCGATCTCGCCGGGGCGGAAAGACGCCGTGACGGTGGACGTTCCCAGCCAGATCGGCGTCCCGTTGCCGTACGGGGCGTGCAGATCGGTCTCCAGCGTCAATACCCGGCCGGCCTCCGCGGCCGCCGGCGTCTTCACCTCCAGTTGCAGGCGCAGGGTGTGCGTGCCGAGGCCCTTGAGGAGCATCAGTCCGTTGTCGCGGTGCCCGACGGCTATGGACCCGATCGGTTCGTCGAAGCGCAGCTCGTCCATCGTGAGGCCTTCCTGGTGGTCGTGTGCCGCGCTGATTGTGGGCCTTGCTCCCGTCGCGCCGCACGGAATTCGTGCGCGGGGCGCTCAGGATCATCGACGCCCGTAGCAGCAGCCACCTTTTCACCTTCGAGGGGTCAGCACCCGGAAATCGGGAGGGGGTTGGTCAGCGGTGGGTGACGGTGAACCCGCTGTCGTTGAGTGCGGCGGTCCAGATATCCCGGTCGAACCACTTGGTGATGTTCGGCTGCAGTTCGGAGATCCCGCGCATGCGGGTCTGCCAGTCGTGGCCTCTGGCGTCGCGGCTGCCTTCGCACCCGTCGCAGCCGTCTTCGCCGTGGATGTGGCCGGCCATCCTGCTGATTCTCGTTTCGTTGTACTGGGCATTCTCACGAGGGGCCCGTCGCCGCCTCACCACGTGTCGAGGACATACCACTCAGATCCGTATTCCCCGGACACCAGAACGAGAAGACACTCAGGCGCTGAAGTGAGAGTCAGCAAGTTGGGGGCCTGGGTCGGGAACCAGCGCAGCAGGGCCGCCACGCTGGCACCCGAGCGGATCGAGCAACTGTCCAAGATCGGCATGCGGTGGGCGTAACCGGCAGAAGAACAGGGGGCCGTCACTGTGAAGGCAGGGAGATGCCGCCCCGGTGCCAAAGGGGGTTCAAGCGCCCGGGAGGAAGAGGCAGAACGGGTGGCCGTGAGGGTCACGCAGGACCCGTACGCCCTTTTGAGGCTGGTACTCCTCCAGCGTCGCGCCCAGGGCGCAAGCTCGCTCGGTCTGCGCATCCAAGTCGTCGACTTGCAGGTCCACATGCGCTTGCATCTGCTGAGCGCCGGGGCGTTGTGGCCAGATTGGGGGCGTGTGGTCGGCTTCCAACTGGAAACTCAGGCTGGGGCGCTCCTGTTGCGGAGCCCGCAGCCGGACCCACTCAGGCTCCCGCTCGACTTCCTCCCAGCCCAGCAGGGCACGGTAGAAATCAGCCAGCGCGAGCGGATCAGGAGTACCGAGAACAAAGCCACCGAGCATCACCGTCATGCCCCCACCCTGCCCCCAGGCTCGCCCCCATGCACCTGTCTGCACACGCACAGACCACTGCCGGCCGGCCCAGAGCGCTGTACTCCGCCCGCCGCGTCACCCTGACGCGGCCCGGCCAGGGCAAGGTCAGCCAGTGCCTGCCGCGCCTGCTGCTGCTCCCACTCCTGCCGCACCACCACGCGGCCGGGCAGGACCTGCCGGCCTGAAGGTCCCAGCGCACCGCCCGGTGCAACGACGCCAGCGAGGGCACCTGGCCCCCGGCCTCCTTCATCCGCATGCCCCTGCGATCTACGAACGCAACGGGCACCTGGGCAAATGTCCGTCAGCCGCGATGGACGCAGCGGAGTCTGCCGCCGAAGGATGCGATGGCGGGCGCGGCCCAGCTGGAGGCGTCGAGCTGGGGTGCGCAGTCTGGGCGGTGGACAGCAGGGTGCCCGGCTGAGGGCTGGTCAGCCGGGCACGTTTCGGGCTGCGGTCAGACGGTGCGGATCAGGGTCAGCAGGGGCTGGCTGCCTTCACCTCTGCGTTGGCCGGTGTGCGCTGGTTCAGCAGGGGAGGGTGGTCTTTCCGGCTGCGCCGGTGGCGCCGGTGGTGCCGTCGGAGGTGGACGTGGCGGCGGTGCCGTTGCCGCCGGGCTCCGCGGAGTCGATCACCGTCCAGCACTACGCCTTCCTCGTCACGGAGGAAGAGTTCGACGGCGTCTTCCA
>NZ_JBSFUB010000187.1:0-5769 GCF_053591575.1 Streptomyces altiplanensis
GGCACCTTTGCCACCGGGCAAAGGTGCCGCCCCGGCAAAGAGCTCAGCCTCCGCCAGAAGTCGTTGTACAAGGCCCATGCCCGCCTGCGCTACCCCGTCGAGCGAGGCATGGCCCGCCTCAAGACCTGGCGGATCTTCCGCAAAGCACGCTGCAGCCCGACCTGGCTCACCAGTGCGGCCAAAGCCGTCCTCACCCTGGAGAGGTACCGCTGAAAATGCTCCATGACTGAAGCCAAGTACAACTTTTCTTCCCCGGTGTCGATTTCGGTCGTATCGCCGACCCGGAGCACGTTCGGCGAAATAGCGTCGAAGTGACGATGCGCGAGGTCGGAGGCCGCTTTGTCCTTGCCCTGCCAGGTCAGTGAGTGGTGCCGGAGCGGCGGCCTGAGGCCCTGGAATCCGAGGTCGACCATGATCTCGACGACGGTGTTCACCGAGATCTTCCATCCCTTGGCCCACAGCTCGAGCGTGATCCTCGGCGAGCCGTAAGTGTCGCCCGACAGGCGGAAGGAGTACATGATCCTCTCCTCAAGTCGCGCCCACCTGACCTCGCGCATCGTCGGCTCGGCCGGTCTGCGACGCCACTTGTAGAATTACGCCTTGGGCACGCCGAGTGCGCGGCAGGGGACGGCGTGCGGGATGCCGCGCCCGGTTCTCTGGTGGCTGTTCATCCCGACGAGCGCCGCCGGGCCCGTCCCAGCTGCTTCACCCAAAGGACCTCCATCTCCAACTGCCGGGCTTACTTGGCCTGTTCGGCGGCTTTCCGCCGTAGCCGGGCCAGCTCCTCACGCTTGGACTCACCGAGTGTCCCGTCACCTCCGGCCTTCCGCGCCAGGGAGACCCAAGTGGCCAGGGTCGTCTCGTTGGACCCCCAGCTTCCGCGCGACCTCGGTCGCTGGCCTCCCTGTCTCAGCGATGACCAATCCGCACAGCCCCCTCACTGAACTCCGCGTCGAACTTCCGCCCCTTGTCTGCCATGACTCTCAATTTTCCCTTCGGCCACGGCCTCTACGCTACGAGGGGAAGGTCATCATCGAAGAGTGTCGTGTTGGTGACGATGGCATCGACCGAACGGAATGTCTCACGCCCGTGTCGCTCGATCAGCCCGGCGACGGCGCATTCGGCCATGTCCGCCGCGGTTTCGTCCGGCGTGACGTGGTGCCGGGACGGCCGTGCCTTGAACATGACACCAGCGGAGTCTTCCGCTGATTCGGTGTAGCGGGCGTAGCACGCCGCAGGAACCCGGTTCTCCGGCAGATAGGGGCTGACGTCGAGCAGGCTGACGGCTCTCATGCGTCCACCTTGGACCAGTCGGGAATGATCGGCTGCCCATGGGCGTGCCTGTACTCGCAGATCTTCTTCAGGTTCTGCAGCTCGATCCAGTGACATGCGTAGAACAGGTCCCAGAACTCGCCGACCCACCGACGGTTGGGGGCCGGGGAGAGTTCCGGCCACGGATTCCGGTCGTAGAAGGGGTGTCGGCAGTTCGTCCACAGCACCACCGAGCCCGGACGGTTGAGGACGCTCTGGGAGTCCACGACGCGCATCAGGTAGATCATCCAGAGGTGCTCGCCCTGGTCCCACGCGCAGTGATAGTCCACCGTCATCGCCTCGGGGTTGGCGAGTGTACGGACGTAGATCTGGGTGCTGTCGTTGCACAGCATCTCGTTGGCGACGCACAGCCCGGGTTCACCGGTCTCGGTCACTTTGCGCAGGGTGAGCGTCCACTCGGCGAGGCTCCTGGTGTCGGCCATGTACTCGTAGACCTCATGAGGCGGGGCATCGATGTGTTCGCTGAGTGAGCAGTACTTGCCGAAGATCTCCTCGTGGTGCCATTTCGGATGCGTGAGCCCCTGCATCTTCTCAAGGGCTTCGGGCTGCGGGCAGTTCTCGATGCGGACCAGGCCGGGAATAGCACTCAACGTGGACACTGAACCATCTCCTTTTCCAGGAACGAAGTGACGGGTGGGATCTCATCGACGTCACAGTCGACCGAGATGAACGTCGGCCCCGGCGTGGTGTGCGCGTCGGCGAGGGCACGGGTGAGTTCTTCCGCCGAGGCGGCGTTCCGGGCATCGAGGGAAGGGAACATCGCGTTGATTCCGGCCGCCAGATCTGTCCGCCCGAACCGGTTGTTGCTGTACCCGTCTCCATGGAAGACCCGCACTCGGGTCGCGCACATGGCGTGAGCATTGTTGTTCAGAATGACGAACGTGATGGGCAGCCCGTACTCGACGGCGGTGTGCAACTCGAACCCGTGCATGTAGAACGAGCCGTCACCGGCAATGACGTAGACGCGGCTCGGCCTGTTGGGGGCGGCGAAGCTCGCACCGATCGCGGCACCGAACGTGTAGCCCATACCCCCCATTCCGAGGGTCACCACGAACCGGCCGTGCCGGGGCGCTGGAAGGTGGTGAATCGCTGCTGCACCGCAGTTGCCGGCGTCAACAAACACGGCCGCGTCACTCGGCAACGCCTCTTCGATCACGGCCATAATGTCCCGGTAGCTAAGATCACCACCCGACTGGACCGGCACCTCCAGGTGTCTGACATGCGGGCCCGGACCGAAGACGCGGCCGGACGCTTCGCCCAGCTGCTGGATCAGCGCGGGCAGTGTCTCGGACAGGATCCCGGACACCACGACAGCATCGACGTATGGCTGCTCAGGGGACAGGCACACCACGGGCAGGTTCGTGAGCAGATCCTCCAGCCCGTCGCGCGCGACGATCGGCAGTCTGGTCCCAATCAGCAGGCAGGCCGAGGAGCCGGCCAGGGTCTGGGCGACCGTCGGGTGCCCCCCCATGCCCCCGCACACCCCGACGAAACGAGGATCGCTGTTGTCGAAGACGTCCTTGGCATCCGGAGTCACTGCGATCCTCGCGTCCAGCTTGTCCACGAGGCGGGCCAGAGAACCGCGCGCATCGGCGCGCGCCACACCGTCACCGGCAATGACGAGGACTCCACCAGCGCGCCTGGCCGATTCCAATACTGACGAGGCGCGCGAGAGGTTCCGGTCGAGCGGCGCAGGGTCGGTCTGCGGCCGGGGTGACGCGATGGGCACGGGGCTGGTCAACCCCTGTTGCACGTTCTTGGGCAACAGAAGAACAGCGGGGCCACCAGGGGAGGACAGGGCAGCAGAGACCGCTTCGCCGAGTCGCCAAGCCACCTCGTCCGGCGAATTCACTCTGGCGCAATAGCGTGACACCGGGCTGAAAATGCGCTCCGCGTCCAATGTGCCGTTGCAACCGCTTGAATCCTGGAAGGCGCCGCGCCCGTTGAGGTGGGTCGCGGATTCACCGATGAGCGCGAGCACCGGGATGCGCGACGTGTACGCCTCGCCGAGCGCGGCCACCACGTTCAGCGCGCCGCCGCCCGATGTGGTGGTGACGACACCTAGGCCGCCTCCGATCCGGGCGTAGCCGTCCGCCATGGTTCCTGCGGAAAACTCGTGCTTGGCCAGGATCCCGGTCACTGTGGCGCTGCGGTGCAGCGCGTCGTACAGGTCTTCGATGTTGGCGCCACTCACACCGAACACATGCGTGACCCCAAGCGATGCGAGTTCACCCACGAGGTGGTCCACCGCCCGGACCTGGGTAACGTCGGTCCGCGCGCCGTGGTTGACGATCCCAACAGCCGACGGTGAGAAGCTGTACGCGCTTCGCATGAATTCCTCTGGATAGGGGCATGGACGGCGAGTCCACCGCGTAGTCGATTCATCATTCGGAGTACTTACTAGCATGGATCAACGCTCGCGCTATGGCGGAATTTCATCGGAGCACGGAGAGCAGGGGTGACGTTCAAAATAATTCAGCCGATCGGGGGGGGCGACCAGACCCAATGCCGCGTAGCGTACGTTGATCGTGGTGGTTCGAGTGCTGCTACCGGGTGCGCGGGTGGGCCCGGGTAGGTTGCTGATTTTGGAACAGAAAGCGGGCGCGGGCATAGCGGTGGGCGGGCGGCTGCCGGAGTAAAACTCGATCGGGCTGCTGGCCGGGTCGGTGTCGCGTGATGTGATCGACGATGCGGTGCGGGCGTTCGACCGGCAGGCCAGGCGCTCGGACGGCAAGCTGCTCCCGCACCGCATGCCCGTGCCAAGTGGAACTGATGTAACTCTTTCGGGTTAATCATTTGACACTGGCAACAAATGGCGAAAAGAATTCAGGGCCAACTGGCAGGCTCAGATGCCGGATCGGGAAGGAGGTGACTGTGACGTCGGGTGTCCCGCATGAATCGACAGACTTTCTCCTGGATGGCCGCATGATTTCGTGCACGTCACCATCGGAAATGTTAGCCGTCTGGGAAGACGTGACCCAGAACAGCGCGTATCTCATGGCGGTGCAGGGGCTCGGCTCCGGTGCGCTGATCGCGGACGTGGGGGCGCACTACGGCCTCGCCGCCATCTTCTTTGCCCATCATGTCCCCCATGCGAGGATTCTAGCGTTCGAGCCCGCGCCGCCGACCTTCGAATGCCTGCAGAACAACCTGTCCCGACACGTGCCGGGCGGCCGTCCTTTCCGTTACGCGCTCGGGGCGAAGCCGGGGAACCGGAAGCTCACGTACTCGCCGGTTGCTCCCTGCACTTCGACGATCCATGTGGACAACGTGGATGACCGGCGTACCATCGAGGCGCTCATCGCCAATACGGGTGGCGACGTCCAGGAGGCGCTGGACCTCCTGCGGCTGCGGGATGCTGCCGAACAGAGTTTTTCGGTGCCGACCACCACGTTGACCGAAGTGTTCAAGCAGCACAACGTCGGAACCATCGATCTCCTGAAAATCGACGTCGAGCGCGCCGAGATCGAGGTGCTCGATGGGGTGGACGACGAGTTGTGGCCGCGCATTCGTCGAATCGTCATGGAAGTTCACGACATCGACGGCGGACTGGCGAACGTGGCAAGCCGACTCCGAGCGCGGCAGTATGAGGTGACCGTGTCACAGCCGGCGTTGTTCCGGCGAACCAGCCTCCACATGGTCACCGCGATGCGGGACTGACAAGCCGTATCTCAACCGATCATGGAACGTGCAGCTCGAACAGGGTTCCTGTGTCGGGTGGCCTTCCGGCCGTACGCGCATGAAGGCAGGGCCTCTCGGTAGCTCGGGGATGCGAATCTGACCGAGCAATGCCGGGAGGCCCTGTTGTCGTATGTGTACCCGCCCGCGCCCACCGAGTTCAACTCGTCCGTCATGTCGTGCGATTGCCTCACGCACGTGTACGGCAACGCGGCCGATCATCCGGGCCGGGAACGCCGGTATCCCTCGGACATGACGGACGCGGAATGGGCGGCTGACCGACCGCTGCTGCCGGTGCCGGCCTGGCTTCAGGGCCGGGGCGGGCAGCCCGAGGGCTACTGCCACCGCTCGATACTGGACGTGATCCGCTACATGGGCGCGGGCGGGATCTCCTGGCGGGCGATGCCCGCGGACTTCCCGGCCTGGGGCCGGGTCTACGCCTTCTTCCGCCGTTGGCGCGAGCACGCTTTGATCACCGAGTTCCACGCCCGGCTGCGCGGGAAGGCCCGGGAGCGCGAGGGGCACGAGGCGGAACCGAGCGCGGGGATCATCGACGCGCAGTCGGTGCGGGCCGCCGCGACGGTGCCGGCCGCCTTACGCGGCTACGACGGCGAGAAGAAGGTGCCGGGCCGCAAGCGGCACATCGTGACCGACACGCTCGGTCGGTGCTGTCACGTTGGCTGACCGGGTGGGATGATCTTCGGGTTGGTCATGGTGGAGGGGGACCGCCCGTGGACAGTGCGCCGTCGTACAGGGGGC